>JANYEC010000019.1 GCA_025363295.1 Akkermansiaceae bacterium | reverse complement strand
GTGGAAGAGCTCAATGGCGATGCTAAGAATAATCGCTCCCCACCCGATGAAAATTGCGGAGGAATAGAGGTTCGTGACAGGCGGCCGGCCCTCTAACACCATTCGGGTTACAAGGCCGAGGGTGTGCAAGGTGAGCCCCATGAGCAAGACGCGGAAAGCGGCTTGCCGAAGGGTGGATCCTAACCAAATCCAGGAAACAATCGCGCAAAGAAATGCGACCACATACAGCACCATGCAGAGATAAAACGGCGCGATCCCATTGAAGAGCGCTTCAGCAGAGGATTTTTTAAAAGGGCCTGGACGGTTTTCTAACAACCACGCTTTGTAGTTTTTAATCGCGGAATTAAAACCGGCGGCATCGTTGGCGCGGTAAGAATCACCCATGCGAGCGAACGCGAGGGTGGAGGGATGCAGCGCACTTCTCTCAACGGAATCAGTTAGGGAATCCGGCAGTTTTCTCCAGCCATCTGCGCCAGTGCCGGAGGGTGTGGTGTAAACCTCTGTCATCGTCGCCCATTCGAGGATCACCTTCACCCGCGCCGAGGCGCTGTCCATGGTGGCCGAGTTAAAATCTTCACCTCGGTTTTGTCTGTCGGACTCGACGAGTGCCTCACCAATTTTTGTTAGAAATAGGCTGAACTCGGATTCGAGGTGGTCCTGTCCGGGTAAGGCGAGTGCGTGCTTGATTTGGTTATAGAGCGTGAGGTTTCGGGTGAGGAGCATCAGTGCATTCTCGTAAGGGGACCAGGTTTTCGAGTCGGTCGCGCCAATACGTTTCGCCTCCGGTTGCAAGGCCGGAAAGGCGGGCAGAAGCTGGGCGTAGGAATAGAAATTTCCTTCGCCACGGGTGAGCTTGGTTAGGCCAAGGAGGTCATCGTGATGGATGGGAAAAATTTTCCGGGTATCAGCCAGCGTAGGATTGAAGTCGAGTTCCGCGAGCCATGCCGCCGGGGTTGCGGGCACGTCATCGCCGGGGACGCTTTGTTTCCCATGAATCGAAAGCAAGGCGTTACGGGCTAACGAATCGAGAGGTTGAATTCGCCCGTTAGAGACAATGGGAAGCGCCCCGAAGCCTTTGAAATCAAGACCTAACGACGGCCGCGTGACCTTGAATACGGCGCTGGCGATGAAGAGGATGCATAGCGCGGGAATAAGCCAGACGCCGATTTTTCGAGAGGCGCTCATGGTGCTGGAGAAATTTTGTTGCGCCGAGAAATGGCCTTGATGAGGTGCTGGGAAAATACCCAGAGCAGTCCGAAGCCCACCATGGCGCAGGAAATGTAGGGAAGCGTCCAAACGGGGTTCCGGACAACCTGGAAAATAGTCGTCGTATCGTTGTTTTCAAAGCCGGCCTGATAGAAAGTGAGGCCGCCGTAGCGTAGCGGATGGTTCATGTAGATGAGATCCTCACGATTCTCGCCGGTTTCGGGATTGAGAATTTTAATTTTGCTAGAGAAGTTTTTTGGCACGTCTGTGCCTAAGTAGCGGTCGTGGCTGAAGTCGATAAGTTTGATCGAAAATGGATGATAAAGGCGGCGCTGACGGATCGCCATTTTCCAAGTTCTTCCGGCGGCCTCGAAGGATTGCTCGCGATTAAACGCATTCGAGAGCAACCATCGACCTACGGATTTTCCACCGTCCGGGATGACCTCGACGAAGACGGTGGTGAGATCGCGGCGATCATCCACCGTCTCACGCGGAATCCGTCTAACGGCGTAGCCTTTTCCGAGTCCCTCGGTGGCGCGGATCTTGTCGAAGTTCTCCGTGGCTTCGGATTCCGGGAGAATTTCGCTGTTAAGATAGTAGCGGTGGATTTTCACCGAGAAGCCACCTAATGAAAATTCCGCACCGTCCTTCAGGCGAGCCTGCGGGATTGCGGTCACGGTTTCTAACCCATCATCGTCGGGGCGTATGACGACGAGCTCAACCTCACGAGGAAAGATGGAGTAGTTCAACGTTGTTCCCTCGCTGATGGTCATCTGCGCTTCGCGCCCTAGCAGTCCGGTGAAAATTTCGCCTAGCAGCATCAGCAGGATGCCAGAGTGGATGACAATCATGCCCGCCTTATTCCAACGGAACTTAAAGCGCGATGTGTGTGCAGCGAGCAGATTAACAATTAAAAGAATACCGAGCAGCGTCCCGCCGGGAATGGGGATGACAATCTTTTTCGCGCCCGGCATCACATCCCACCATGCGATCCATGAACGGAAAAATTTCGCCTGCACCTCATGAATTCCTAACTCGACCTGAGTGATCGTGGCGACGAAGATCAACACCATCGCGAAGCCAAGCAGAGTTACCGTTAGGCGAAGAGAGCTGAAGAATTTAAAGAGCCTAAAAATCATTGTTTAATACTAGAAACAAGAGTCCAGAGACCAGAATCAAGATGATGAAACCCTACTTAAGGAAAGGTTGCGGTGCGGACGAAGCTATCGAATTTCTCGAGGTTTGTGTGGACGAGGGTAGCTTCGCCGGTAATTTTAAAGAACCATGTCATGCCAGCGCGTTTGAGGATGGCGGTGCCGATCGCCGCTTTTTTCCCATCTGTTATGGGCTCAGTGCTGGTCATGTGGCTGATGAAAATTTCGCCGATGGGAGTTTGTTCTTTTTTCCCAAGAGCGGAATCATCAGCAGAAACGAGGGGCGAGAGCTGGAGTTGAGAGCGCCAGCGGTTGACGTTATCAAGGATGCTGCCGGCATCGCCTGGCAGAGGAACGACGGAGACATCGGCGGTGGCTCCATCTGGACCAGCGATGCTGAAACTGGCGACACGCATGGAACTGCCTTCACTGGATGTCCAGCCATCGGGTGCCGTCACATGGATTTTTCCTCCTCCGCTAGAGTTAGAAACTGGTGCGCTCTTCTGGCTGCTGGGAATGCGAACGCTCCGCAGGAACTCCATGAATAATCCTTCGGATTTCCGGAGAACGCTCACAGGGGCGGAGAATTTGAAATACCAAGTTTCCTGCTTGAGAGGGAGAATGCCTGCTAGAATCCCTAGGGTGTCTTCTGTGGAATCTGTTTTAGTTAGATTAAAGAGCAGCATCTCTTCATTCGAGTCGGAAACCTTCAGCGGCTGACCTGCCACATCTTTTTCATCGAGCGGCTCAAAGCCTAGCTGACCACGCCAGCGGTTGATGTTTGCAGCGAGCCCTCCACCGTCACCACCAAGCTTCGAAACTGTAACGCGACCGCCGCCCGGCAGGGTGTATGCTGCCGTGAGGAGTTGACTGGCTGCTTCCTGTTTCCAATCCCCTGGAGCCTGCCAAATCACCGAGTCAGCTCGGGTAAATTCTACTTGCCTCGAACCTTCACTCGCAGGGTTGGCGGCGGGCAGCGCGGGACTTTCCGCCGAGGGATCGGTGGCCACTTTGTAGGTGCGGATCTTGTCGTCCTTGCAAGAGGTGACGGCGCAGAACGAGAAGGGGGCGAGGAGGAGGAATTTGCGCATGGGATCAAATGTGTTTTCGATACAACACCAACACCGCGAATGATTGCTGATCACACCTTGGATGGGAAGAACATCCTGCCCCGTTTCGGGTCGTCAATTGAGAGCGCCAAATATAACTCCGCTCACCGCTAGATAGTCGGTGAGATACGGGGCACGAGGGGACTTATGCCTCAGAAAACCCGCTGAAAGAACCAAAAGGCACCTGCCGTGGTAACGCCAAGCGCCAATCCGTGGGTGAGGCGCCGAGCCAGCACTGGGGAGTTTTTCGCGAGAATCGCGAGGGCCGGGGCGACGGCAACCAAGATGCAAGCTTGTCCAATTTCGACTCCAACATTAAATGCGAGAAGTGACCACCCAAGAGCGTGCGCGGGCAATTCCATTTCTTGGAGCACGCTGGCAAATCCGAATCCATGGATCAGCCCGAATCCAAAAGCGAACAGCATTCTTGGATCGCGTTGTTTTTGGCCATAAAATGCATGAATTCCCACTACTACGATGCTGAGCGCGATGATCGGCTCAATGATTGAAGCGGGTGGGCTTAACAATCTAAACGTTGCCAAGCCAAGCGTGATACTGTGCGCCAAAGTAAATGCCGTTAGAATTCTTAATAACTGACTGATACTACCGCCGAGAAGTAGCAGACCAATCACAAACAGAATATGATCGGGCCCGATAAAGATGTGATGAATGCCTTCATAGGTGAATTCTCGAATTACTAACAGGATTGACTGAGGCTCGTTGGGTCGGAAAACAAACGAACTGACTTTACCTTCAAAGGTGAGCTGCTGAAACAACGATTTTCCCTGATAGATGTTTAGGTAAGTGCGATGTCTTGGATCATAAGGAAATAGGTGACACTCCATTTGGAATTCCTTAGGATGGGCTGTCATCGGATAGCGAAACTTAAAGGAGAGATCGCGCTTCTCCGGTATAGGGGAAACGGACACGAGCTTCCCGGTTAATATTCTTCCATCACTTAGAAGCTTGATGCGGGACAGAAGAATGTTTGATAGTTCATCTTGGGTATTCTTTATCACATTTGCATCCAAAAGCATCTTCGGCTCGATGTCCTTTAAATCATGAGCGAGATCCAAATTTGAAGCGCTGATAGTTAAGTCAATGGAATCAGAACCTATTTCTAAATTGGCAAAGCTAGTAGGTTCCTCGTGACCATGACAGGTAGCACGAGTGAGATAGAGTAACAGGCCGCAAAGCAAAAAATAGATGGTGCGTTTCATGGGTTCGCTGCGTGTGTGGAAGTCAAGGGGGTATCGAGTGCTAGAGAGGCACGTGGGGCTTGCAATAGGCTGAAATTAGGGTTCAGCGCGATGGCTTGCTCGAGGTGCTTTCGCGAGGATGCAAAATCTCCGTATGCCTTGGCGATCAGTCCGGCATGATAGTGAATTTCTGGATCCGGCGTGTTTTGAGCTAACGCGCGCTTGATGGCTTCTATCGCTTGGGGTATCAAGTTGCATTTATAATAGACCCATGCGAGGGCGTCTGCTTCTAGCACGTTATGGGTAAGCTTATGTTCTTCCACCATGCGGAGAGCCTCGGGCAGATTGCGGTCACGGTCAGCATCAAATCGAGCCATGAAACCATGATCGTGAGTTCCAGATTTAAAGTTTGCAGCGTGAAGGGCTTCTACTTGCTGATAGAATTTTTCCGCCTCTTCAGGTTTATTTTGAACGAACATGAGATCACCAAGACCCGCAAGAGCCTCCAGGTTTGGCCGGATCTCAAGCATTTTATGATAGATCGTGGCAGCTTGATTATAGTCTCGCTCTGCTGCAGCAATTCTCGCAGCGATGAGCAATACATGGAAATTTTTAGAGCCTGAATCTAACGATGGTTGGATTGCTTGCTGTGCAGGCAAGAGAGCGCCCTGGTTAAATTGCATCAAGGCCAGGCGTGCTCGGCACCACGCGGTATTCTCGGCGTAAGGAGCGCCTGAGCGGATTGCTTGTCCCATCAGGGTAATAGCATGATTGGTTTTTCCGGTAATCCATAACAAATGCGCTCCTCGTGACCACGAAGATAGATCGGGGTGCAGATCCGTCATTTTTTGATAGTTAGAAAATGCGGCATCGTAATCACCTAACTCCAAGGCGGCGTCGCCCACAATTCCAAAGGCGGCAGTACAATCCGGGTTTTTCGCAAGCGCTTGATTTGCCCATTCAACACTCTCATCAAATCGATGGCGCCCACCTGTGACCCAGGCCATCCCGGTCATCGCTGTGACATTATTGGGATCCAGTCGAAGGGCTTCCCGATAGACCGATTCTGAGTAGTCGTAATAAGCTGCATCTCCGCTGTCTCGTTGGAGTTGGGCAAGATATTCTCCCAGCTCGACCCAATTGCTGGCAAGATTAGGAAAAATACGTGCCTTGGAAACTGAAAGGTTAAACGGCTTTGAAAGAGGCAGTGTTGCGTCGACGACGGGGAGCCCGTCAAGGATCTGTCCCGAACTAATGGCGACCACAGGCTTGGGAAGGGATTTTGAAATCGCCGACGGTTTTGCCAGCCATGCAAATATACTTGCCCCACCCACGCAAAGCGTGATGAGAAATAACCGATGCGGATTCTGGATGGAAGGGTTCATGATATCACATTTTAAGTAGAGGCACGGGTAGCTTTGGGTTAAGAGCTACCCGTGCCAATTTGTATTAATCGATTCGCTGGGGGGCGCGCACGATCAAAGGTTTCCGATTAAAATCCAACGTTTGGACCCGAGTCTTTTGAATGAAGCGGTCCAGCATGAGGTGTTGCAAGGTAAGGGAACGTTTTGTTATAGATTTGATCGTTCGCAGGAACATTATCTCCTACCACCGTGATCGTAGTAAAACTCGGTCCACTCGCAACGGCGGTGAGTGCGATGTCGACTACGTCATCACCGGGACGACGACCGTTAGGCCAACCGGATGGAATTTGTACTCCATCGCTATTTGCAATGGTATCCTTGCCAATAAAGCTGAGTCGATTGAACCCTTCCTCACCTGGAACGCGCACGGCTGCGGTCGTGGTGTTGACACGGATGACGTCCGGAATAAAGACCGCTTGAAGATCAACACGCTCTGTCGTTTGAAACTTAGTTCCAAAAACAGCATTGATCAATACGGCGATCTCAGGGTTTTGCGCATAGGTCGCAAAAGTCTTGGCATCCCCCATGGGGGAAGTACGGTTGTATAGGTCTTTGCCTGCGAGAGCGACGAGCACTTCATTGAACAGAGGATTTCCCATGCGATTCACTTGAACAAATGGGCCACCGGACTGCTCTTCTCTTTTCGATGAGCGCAAAGTCACCGTCGGGCGGCTAACAGAAGCATAGACACCAACGCCCATACTGGCCGGTTGTAAAGCGCCCGTGTAGCTAAAGCTTGGCAAGGCGGTGAGAGGAATGACGATTCCATAATGTAGAACGTTAAACCCCTTGAACCCATCAACTCCATTGCCGTCTTGGCCATAACCATCGGCGAGCGTACCGTTATTATCTAAAATCCGGCTCTGGAGCAGGTCAAAAATCCCAGGAGTGTCCGCAAAGAACCCATCGTCACGCGGCCCGCAAAACACCGTGAATCCCGTAGGCACGGCTGCGGTGGGTAAGTCATAGGTGGTTTGTTTGGTATAGGCATCTAACGTGGCGCGTGAACTTGCCCCAGAAATCGCAGCACCATCGTCGCCATTATAGCTGGGAGTCGTTTGATTCCCCACATTTGGCGGTGGCACCATCAATTTGGTGGAGCCATTGAGGCAAACTCGCTTTTTACGAATGAGACTCGTGACATTATATGTCTGGACAAAATTTTGGCGAGCATCACCCACATTGACAATAGGGCCGATTTCTGTTCCTCGGCCATAACGTAGGATCGTGTCGGTATTCTTATAGTTTCCCGACGCTGCACTCACTGGCGAAAATTGGAAATCATATCGTTGCACTTCTTCTCCCGTCGTGGGATTGGCAATGTGGATGCTGTAAAGTGCGTCTGGTGAGAACGAATCATACATCACTCCGTCTCCGGGCTCTGAGAAGGGCCGGACAGCCACTTCGACGACGAGAGCTCGTTCGCCGGTGGGGCGTTGGCGGATAAAAGCATATACGTCGGTGAGGTTTGCTTGAGGGTCTAACTTGATGAGCGGAGCATCGCTGTGGCTTGACGCCTGAATTTGAGTGATTGGAGTGAGGCAGGCTGCGGCTCCGAAAAGGAATGCGGCAGAGGATTTTTTGATTCCCGCCAAATGGCGGTTTTCAATCTGGTTTACAATTTTCATAATGTTGTTTTTGTTAATGTGAACGAGAAGTTTTTTTGGCTTCTATGGGTTCAACGGCTGAGCGCCGTGATTGGATGCAAAAAATTAATTGCTGGATTCAGGCGGCCCGAACAGTGGGTGGAGTTGCACTGAAGACGTCACCATGAGGTGCAAAACAGAGCTGTTTCATTGCCAATTCGCTTGGCGGCAGAGCCGAGCGGATTCACGGCAATTTTGACCAAAGAGATAAATCTGAATTGAATTTGCATTTTTCAGAGTCGAGTCGATAGGTAACGAAATGTTTGTGATCCATTTGTTGTCACTGAATCAAAATGCCCACTTACATGGGGTTGTGACTGCGCCTGAAAAGCACAAGGCAGCCACTCGTTTTTTCGATAACGCCTCTTCGAAATATTTAACTTACCGACCTGTTCGATCCGCAGATTCTGTGCGAAATTTTAGAAAGGCGAATGAGGCTGCATCCAAATGAATCGGATGGCCGTTGTTTCTATAAATGGAGAGCGCCTATCCCTTATCGTAAGTTCCGTATTACACAAAATTTATGTCTCTCGTTGAATATTCACCTGCGTCACCTTTAGAATCATTTTCACTTGTTGATGAAAATGACTTATTTCTAATGGGCCTCGCCTCTCAAGGAGATGTGAGGGCTTTGGAGCAGCTCTATGATCGACATGCCCCTCTAATGTATTCGGTGCTCGCGCAGAAGCTTGGGGATGCTGAAGAAGCACAGGATGTAGTGCATGACGTGTTTTTAAAACTGCATACGAAGAGTGTCCTTTACAACTCCGCCTTTGGTAAGCCGATTGCTTGGTTACTCACCGTTGCGAGAAATATGGCGATTGATCGTTTGCGCAAACGGGCTACTCATCAGAGGTATTTGAATAAGCAATCTGGGGAAGCAGAGCCAAGCGTGCCCGCCAATGAGGGTCTGCATGACGATGAGCTTGCACTGCTCAAACATTGTGTAGAGATTTTACCCAGTCAGCAGCGAGAAGCATTGGATTTGGCTTATTTTGGTGGGCTGACCCAGCAGGAAATCTCAGAGCGTCTCACTCAGCCGCTTGGTTCAATTAAAGCATGGATCCGGCGCGGTTTATTAAAACTTAAAGATTGTGTGGAGGCAAAACTATGATCGAAGAATCGTTACAAGAAGAGGCTTGTCTCTTTGTGCTAGGGCTTTTGTCAGAGACTGACAGTCAGACCTTCCATGCAGAGATGGCGCGGAATCGTGAGCTTCGCAACTTTGTGGCTGGGGCAAATAATGCGACTCTCGCACTCGCCCGCTCTGCCCCGCCTCAAGAACTATCACCCGAAGTCAAACAACGTTTGCTTGCCACACTTCGTTTGCCTGCCATCAGCAGTGCGGTGGTGGCTTTTCCAAAACGCTCTTGGCGGGCGGTGGTGCCATGGTCAATCGCCGCATGTTTGTTAGGAATCATCGCGTGGCAGGGCTCGTCTCATCAAACTGCGAAATCAAGGCTCCAGGCGGAGGTAAAGCAACGGCAGGTTGAAGTGCAAACGTCTCAAGAGAAACTCACCTCGGAGGAGCAGCAATTTTTGGGAGTCAAAAACCAATTGGAGAAGCAACTCGGAGCCGCACAGTCCGAAAAGACAATTCTGTTAGCGCAGCTTGCTGAGTTAAACCAAAAAGATTCCTTGGCACAATCCCAGATCGAAGTGCTAGATTCATTACTGAAAGATAGGCCGCAGGCAGTTGCGGTGAGTGTCTGGGACAGCAAAGCGCAAACGGGACAACTCTTGGTAGAGAATCTTCCCGTGCTGGAGGCAGGACGTGACTATCAGTTATGGATTATTGATCCAGAAATCGTCGCGCCTGTGAGCGCGGGAATCTTCAAGGTAGATGCCCAAGGCAAAGTTAGGCTTAGTTTCAAGCCGGGCCAAACCGTGAAGACGGCAGCCAAGTTTGCAGTGACTGAAGAAAAAGAAGGTGGAGTGGTTTCCCCGACGATGAATAGCATGGTGGTCATCAGCGGGGGCTGAGTTCACCCGAATGCGGGTTCAATAAGGCCCTCGAATGTGCTGTCCCACCTCATTTTGATAGAATTCGGAAATCTTTGCGTGAAGCTCGGGCGAGAGTTTTTCTAAGTCGGCGGCTGAGGCGTTTCCTGTGGCTTGAGCGGGTGAGCTGGCACCCGGAATGATGACGGAAACCGCATCGTGATCGAGTATCCAACGCAGCGTCATTTGTGCGAGGGTCATTCCTGTTGGAACAAATGCTTTAAGCGCCTCCGCGAGCTCCACTCCTTTTTCGAAGGGTAGCCCGGCAAATGTTTCGCCGACGTTGAAGTGCTGCCCATCGCGGTTGTAATTTCGATGATCAGACTCAGCGAATTTCGTCGCTTGGGTGAATTTACCTGTTAGTAATCCGCTGGCTAACGGAAGACGGACGACAATGCCAACGCCGAGTTCTTGGGCTTGTGGCAGAAGTTCCGTCACGAGCTTCATCCGAAAGGGGTTAAAGATGACTTGTAGAGAAAGCAGGCCCTCTTGCTTCAGACAGATCAGACCCTGATCGATACTTTCCACACTGGCCCCGAAGTGTTTGATCAGGCCTTCCGTTTTAAAATCCCGCAGCCATTCGAAAATTTCGCCATCCAGCATCACCTCGGTGGGGATACAGTGCAGTTGAATGAGATCCAAGACGGCCACGTCTAACCGCTTCATCGACCGAAGCAATGAATCACGCACGACTTCACGGCGGTATTTATCTGGATAGAGAACGCTTTCCCGTCCGACTTTCGTTGCCACAGTAATCGGAGTTTCACAGGTTTGCAAAAAGCGCCCTATTAGTTCCTCACTCCGGCCCGCACCATAAACATCCGCGGTATCGAAAAAATCGGTCCCACCCGCCACGGCAGCATCGAGGATGGCGAAAGCCGTGGCGTCCTCCATCGGCCCGAAGTCCCCGCCGAACTGCCAGCAACCAGTTCCCACTTCCCCGATTTCAAATCCATTTCTGCCCAAAGTTCGTTTCATCATCACCGCTTTACTTAAGGCCGATGCAGGAACTTGTCCACCAAAGCCATCGACACCTCAACCGATTCACGGTTGCGATGCCTTCAGCCGGACAAAGAGATGGTTCGTGGTTCCGCCCGTGACGGTCGCGGTAACCTGAATCACGTCGTTGGTGGGAGCGGTGTTATCGATGAGAATGGACGTTGCGATGGTGACGGTGATCCCCCCCGCCGTCGCGGAGGAGGCCTGCCATGTCGTGAGATTGGTGGACCATTCATAAGAAGCCGTTAGGTCAGACGCAGGGGTATTCGAGAGAGTTTGCTGGAAGACCAGAGTGCTCGCGGTGCTGGAAACTAACGTGAGCCCGGCGTTAAAACTGTTAGGTGCGGTGCCTAAAATGTTTTCAATCCCGTTAGGAAGGCCATCCTGATCGAAATCGTCTTTGACTCCGGTTAGGCTGCCGACTCCTGGATAACCGCTAATCCAAATTGAGTAAGTATTCCCTATCGCGGCATTTAGCGTTAAAGTGTAAGATTGAGAAACACTTTCGCCAAAAGTGTTGTAGCGCTCGATGACGATGGGATAAGCTCCCGGCGGATTACTGGTAGCCAGCGTGCCGCTGAGCACTCCGGTGTTTGGGTTAAGCGTTAGTCCCGTGGGGATCACCGCACCGACGCCAATGCGATAGAGCGCGGGGCTGTTCAGACTGCCGTTGCGTAACGCGGTAATGAAAGTCTGGTTGGAGGGGTTGTTTGCGCTGCCGGGGGTGACGCCTTCGACCGAGGGTTCGTTGTCGGTGACGGTGACAATTACAGAGGCGCTCGTGAAACTGCTAGCGGAGGCGGTGAGGGTGACCAACTGCGGACCGTCAGAATCCAAATCATCCACAGCGGCAATGGCAAAGGTGGGGCTACTCGTCTGGCCGGCGGCGATGGTCACGGAAGCAGGCACGGTGGCTTCGCTGGTGTCCGACGAGGCAAGCATGACGGTTAGAGGGCTAGCAAGAGCTGCGGAAATACTAACAGTCCCCGTGGCTGCCGAGGCACCCACATTTTCCGTAAAGGTGGTCGGTGTGACGGAGAGGGTGAGCGCATTCGCGACGGATGCCGTGATGGAAAGTTTATCCAGTTGGATATTCCCTGCCGATTTAACCTGATAGATAAAGCGTATGAAGCGGGTAGTGGCGAGGGGTGTGTCGGAGTAGGCGGTATCAACGTTGGTCGCATTGGTAATGGTCCGCAGCGTGGTGAAGGTGGTCCCATCGGCAGATTCTAGAACGAGAAACGTGCCGCTTGTCGCGGTTCCGTTGGCCGGAATACCTTTGATTCGATAGCTCATCGCTCCTGCTTGGGCGGAGAACTCGATAGTAGTTGAATCACCTTGATCGCCAAATTTAGCGGAGCCAGTTGCGGTGTCCCCGCCGAGGCTGGTGGTGTAGGGAGTGTCCATGCCAACGCCAGTGAACCCTGTGGGCAGCGGTGTCCACGGTCCGCCGAAAATGATTGGCAGCGTGGCGGCCACGCGTGTTTCAATAGATCGTAGGGCGGTGGAGGTCGTCACACGCCAGTTAGCAGCCACGTTGGCACCGGCATCTGTATCGCCAGCGTAGTAAGCAGACTTGGCGCTACCGACGCTGCCTATATTCGGAGTGCTAGCGGTGGCGGGGTTGTTTCCGTAGGCGATGGAGTGGACGTCATCTCCAAGATCATTGCTGAAGAAGATCGTGTCACCACTGTTGCCAAGAGGAAGCCAAGAGGCGTAGGTCGCATCGAAATAGGTGTGATTGGTGCTACTGATGACCATGCGGCCATCCGAAGGATCAAGGTCGTCGGCAGGGAGGAGGGGGTCTTTGGAAGCGCCGTTGTAGATGACGATGAGCGTACCCGCAGGAATGTTATCCCAAATGGGAGCATCAATGAAAACGACAGAATTTCCTGCAGCGTCGTGGAGATCCCAGTAGGCAAGACTGCCGGATTGGAGAGTGAGAACTTCTATCCATTCGGCGGAGCCACCAGATGGGCCTTGGCTGAATTCATGGATGATGGCGCGGCGGGACAGCGGGCTATCCGTGCCACGCAGGACAAGGCCGCTGCCGTAGGAGTAGGGCTCGCCGATTTTGGCAGTTATGCCGGGCCGGGCGAGTAAATTGACGGTGTTAGTAGTGAAGGCAATGCTGCTAGAAGTGCCATCGGATGCGGTCACCACGCAGCGGAGAAGTTTTCCTGCAAGGGTGGGGGAGGTGACTAAGGTGGCTCCGGGCTCGTTAGTGAAAGTCGTGCCATTGATGCTAGATTCCCACTGATAGGAATAAGTGAGCGGGCTACCTTCAGGATCGGACGCAGAGACGGATGAAACCGTTAGTGGGACATCCGAGTAGGCTTGCCCGGTGGCAGAGAGCGTTGCAGCGGTGATGACCGGAACTTGATTCGCCACGGTGAAATTGACCGAGACTGAACTGCCGATGGCACTCTCGCTATCTGTGGCTTTGGCGACTAGGGAATGACTGCCAAGAGCCGGATTGAGCGTGAATGAGTACGGAGCAACGGTATCGGTGCCAAATAAGACGTTATTATCGAAGAGCTCGACCTTACTAACGACCCCTGTAGTGTTAGAAACTGTGAGATCGCTCGCGGTTACATTGACCGTCACGGGTGTGCCGGGGCTGAAAACTTGCCCATTCGAGGGTTGCGTAATTTGCACAAGCGGCGCGGGATTCACGGGGGTGGCCGGCGAGCCGAAAATTTTCAGCTCGGCAGCGGTGAGAGTGCCGCCGGTGGAATTACTGGTGGAGCTGAGATCGGCTACCTTAAGTGTCCAAGTACCGGTGGAAAGTTCGCCCCAGTGGCGCACGGAGCTGAAAGTCCAGTTAGAATAATTATCGCCAGTATCGGAGTGAACCTCGGCAAGTTTACTAACCATCCCGCTAGGCGAGGTCAGCGTGATTTCCAGATTACCACGGGCGGTGTGAGTCGCACTGAGTTTCAAAGTGACCTGCTCCACACGGATGTTCGATGCAGAGAGATCGAAGGTGCGACTGGTGCCGGCTGTGTTATTGTTAGGAATGGCGGCGGTGAGCCCAGACTGCGTCGAGGTAGCAGATGTCTGCGCAGCGAGGTTCGTCCATGTGGAAGCAAGGTTGACGGCGGCAGTGGCATCGATGAGGCCTGCTCCGAAGTCGTGGTTGAAAGGAAAGCCTGCCCCGTTAGTGACCCAGCCGGTGGAGCCGGGCGGCTTCACGGCGGTGCGAATGAGAATTTCCTGCACGTCGCGCCAGCCGAGGTTAGGATTTTTTTCCAAAATCAGGGCGACCACACCTGCGGCTGTCGGAGTCGCAGAGGAAGTGCCGCCGAAGGTCTTAGTATAATTGGCGTCTGTTAGCTCCCCGGCGGTGGACCCGCTGTTATAACCATCCACACCCGTGCGATCCACGGTGGTGATGCCGAGGGTGCCGGTGATCCCACTTGAAGGAGCGCAGACGACGAGGTTACTGCCAGGTTCGCTATAATAAGCGCGCTTGCCAGCGCTGTCAGTGGCTCCGATGGCAATGGTGTAAATCGAATTCGCATAACCGTCGTAGTTAGAATTATCACCCACGTCGCCACCATTTCCACCCGCCCATAGAATGATGCTGCCCTTCCCACCTCGGCCCGAGGTGGCGGCGGATTGTAACGCAGCGGTCGCAAGCGGACCAGGGCCTTCGAGAACATTTCCCGTATCACTCGGCCCCCAACTGTTAGTTTTAATTTGAATGAGATCGGGCAAATACGTCTCCGCCTCGCCTTCCTGTGCATCGGTGACGGCCGCCGCAATCAAGCGCATGCCGACGAGAGTGGCGTCCGGCGCGGTGCCGGAAACTCCAATGCCGTTGTTGCCCTTCGCTGCGGCATTTCCGGCGCAGGCGGTGCCGTGATCGTCGCCCGTGCCAGGGTTAGGGTCCGCATCCGCGCCGTTCCAGTCCTTGTCATTGATGGTATCCACGTTTGGCGCGAGATCGGGGTGAGCGGTTTGTAAGCCGTCATCGACCACTCCGATGCGGATGCCCGCGCCACGGCTGCCAGCGGCAGAGGGGTAGTTCCAAATCGTCTCGATGTTCAGATCGGATCCCAAGACGGCAGTACCTGATTTTTTCAAATGCCATTGGCTGGTAATAAGCGGGTCATTGGGAAGGGCGCGGAGGCTGTGCTGGGCTGCTAGAAGCACATCTGCCGAGGCGACCTCGCCCATCGCACGAAGGTTGATCATCGCATCGAGAGCGGCGAAGGGGCTGGCCGCGCTCATAATAATCCAACCCGGGGCATAAGCCGGCCGATCCTTGATGACGAGTTGGTTCTTGGCAGCAATTTGTTCCGCAGCATCCGCATCAAGCTGCACTCGGAGATCCGGGGTAATGATGCGGCGGGAGGCGACAGACCTCTCTTGGCCGACAAGGTAGGCGACGGGGAAAACTCCCATCGGGGCGGAAAGCTCGGCAAGACGTGCAGGTAAAGTTTCCTGAGTCGCGGGCGGCGAGAGTTTAACGACGGTTTCTTTCCCATCGGCATCGCGGAGCATTGCTTCGTCAAGCGCGAGGGCGATGGAAAGCCCTTGGCCCCCGAGGTCAAAATCCCAAGTTTCCTCGGAGTTGATTCTCGTAGCGACGGAGATGTTCTGTTTTTTCGCAACCTTATCGAGTGGCGCGGGCGAGCTGGCCGGCAAGCTTCTCGGCGTGGGTGATTGAACGGATTTTACCGTGGTCTGTGCGGGGGAGAATTCATCTTTTACGAGCCACAAAAGCGCGGCGGCGGTGATGAAAACGAAGCTGACGGTCAGAGCGAGGCGGCGGCGAGTGGACATCGTAGAGTGAGGTGAAAAGTGGGGGGCAGGATGAGATGCACGGCGACAAGGAACAGCAGTGATCCGTGCCAAATTTGTAACAACGCGGCATTCAAGCGGAATTCGTGCCTAAACGGAAATGGTTATTGAACGGGGTGGCTGCCAGTTGACACGAGAGGCTGCACGGAGTTTGCTCTGCGCGATGCCGCCAAGTTACTTGCCCACCCACACGCAGCCGCCCGGCCATGTGCTGGTGCCTGCTGCTACGATCGGTGCGCTTTCGCTCGTACTCGCGGTCGGCCTGTATGTGATCGGCATCCTGAATCATCTCAATGAAGGGATCACGAATATACTATCAGAAGGAAAAGATCTGCCGAAATCCCTGCCACCGTGGACGCTCTGGCTCGCCGCAATCTTATGCGCCTTTGGAATTTCGTTCAGCATTCTCAGTGTGGCGGGAATATGGCGACGCATGATCCTGTGGATTACGACAATGGTGTTAGTCATGGGCTGGGGTCCGGTGCTCGCTCTAGCAGCACGGAAACCGGAAATTGCCGTAGTGGTGATTGCGGTTGGGTGGTCAGGCGTTTGCGCGTTGGTGTATGCAAGCCGCCACCACATGGCGTGCGATGAAATTAGAAAACCCTTTTTCGATGAAACGCGCTGATTTCCCGGAACCCGTCAAGGCCCTCGTCGGCGAGCTGAAGTGCTTGCCCGGCGTCGGTCCTCGCAGCGCCGAACGCATCGCCGTGTGGCTGTTACAAAGCCCGAAGGCCAATGCTCCAGCCCTAGCCAAGTCGTTACTCACCGCGAAGGAAACCATCCGGCCCTGCCCGATCTGCGGATTTTTCGCGACCGAATCCGGCTGCGAGTTGTGCGAGGATCCTGCGCGCGACCCCATGATTTTGTGTGTCGTCGAGCAAGCAACCGATGTTCTTCCGTTAGAGCGCTCGGGTGCTTTCCGCGGTCGCTACCATTGCCTCGGCGGAAAATTGTCGCCTCTCGACCGGGTCGCACCCGAGGATTTGCGTATCCCTTCACTGCTTCGGCGGATCGATGATGCCGCCGTGGAGATTGAAGTCATCCTCGCGCTCGGCTCCGATGTGGAGGGCGAGGCGACAGCGAATTATCTGGCAGAATTGTTGCGCGGAAGGACTTGCCGACTCACCCGAATCGCCCAAGGATTACCCGCCGGTGGCGGACTCGAACACGCCGACGAACTTACCCTGATGCGTGCGATGCAAGGCCGCCGAAGCCTTTGAAACCACTGACAAATCCGGTTGTCATCGGGTGTATTAGTTGGTAAGCCCTCTCATCCCTGTACTGATTTCTCGCCGAATGGAAAATCCCTCTTTACTGCCCGCATTCACGAGACGCGCTATTACAGTGCTAATGTTGTTCGCGACGGGTCTTGTGACGAATGTGTTAGCTGCCACGTCTTCCGGTTGGGACATCGCGAAAATCGACGGCCACGAATACGTTTCGGTCGAGAGCATGAAACAATTCTACAACTTCACAAAAATTTCCCGCTCCGGCTCTTCGATCATTCTCGAAAATGCCAAGATCGAAATGAAACTCAACGCCGGTGGCAATGAGTGTCTGATGAACAACGTGAAGTTCGTATTCAGCAATCCCGTCGCCATGATTGGTGATAAAGCCTACGTTTCTCGGGTCGATCTCGCAAAGCTCATCGATCCTGTGCTCCGTCCAAATTTCATCCAAAACGCTGGCGACTTCCGCACCGTAGTGATCGATCCGGGACATGGAGGCAAGGACCCAGGAGCCACAAATTCGTTAGGGAATGAATCCGACTACAATCTCAAAGTGGCGGGCTTGGTTAGAACCCAGCTCCAACTGAAAGGCTTCAAGGTGATCATGACGCGCGACAGCGATATTTATCTATCACTGCAAGAGCGGGTGAATCTAGCAAATGCCGTGAAAGAAAGCGCTATCTATGTCAGCATCCACTTTAATTCAGGCAGTCGTGCCGCCCGGGGCATCGAGACATTCACGCTCTCCCCACCAGGAGTCGCTCACTATGGCAGTGATTGGAAAGCTACGGATAACCAGACACGCGTCGGGAATGAACATGACTCCGCGAACATCGCGCTTGCCACTTCCGTCCATGGCTCGATCCTCCGTCGTCTTGGGAAAAACACTTTTGACCGCGGCATCAAGCGTGCTCGTTTCAGCGTGCTCTCCGGCGTCACTCATCCCGCGATTCTGCTAGAAGGGGGTTTCCTCACCCATCCTTACGAAGCACGTCTAATTGAAAATCCGGACTATCAGAAAGCGATCGCCGGTGGGATCGTCGATGCCATTGGGAAATATCGCTTCGCCGTCTCACCCAAGCCCGCGCCCGCAACTCAGAACTGAATCTTCAGTCCTGCTGTCCAAGGATTGCTTCGGTCATTCGAAGCGCCTCGACGTTGTATCTAACTGCATGCACGCGGTGCAGCATCACCCCTTTTTCACGGGCGTAGGACGTGATTGCCACCGTCGGCCAATCGCGGAAATTCACATCATCACTTCCTAGCAGTTTCCCGATGAAGGATTTGCGTGAGACGCCTAACAAGATTGGCCGACCATGAACAGAGATTTCCTCTAGCGCCCGGATCAGCGCTAAATTATGCTCCTGAGTTTTCCCAAAACCGATTCCCGGATCGAAACAAAGCACGTCTGGGTCAATCCCAGCGGCCGTGAGCGTGGTGAATCGCTCCTCAAAGTAAGCCCTCACTTCTGCCACCACATTCGTATAATGGGGCGCCACCTGCATCGTTTGTGGATCGCCTTGCCGATGCATCACCACCACCCCGCAGTCACTTGTTTTGCAGACTTCTATCATCTCGGGATCGGCCAGCAGTCCGCTTACGTCGTTGACGATATCTGCCCCAGCTTCCACAGCGGCCCGTGCAACGGTAGCCTTCGTGGTATCGATTGAAATCAGACCGTCCCATTCAGCCCGCAGCGCGGCGATCACTGGAACCGTGCGTGTAATTTCAACACTCTCAGCGACTGGAATGGCTCTTGGCCGCGTCGATTCCCCCCCGATATCGATCAGTTCCGCGCCTTCGGCGATCATTTGCCGAGCCCGATTCAAAGCACTGGCAATTTCACAATAATCGCCACCATCTGAAAAGGAGTCTGGAGTCACATTCAGAATTCCCATCACCCGCGCCCCGTGCGTGAGATCAAGCGTGCCTCTTCGTGTTTTCCAAATCATCCTGAAATTGGCGGCTTGCAGCGTCCGCTACTGGTGCTTACTTTGCGCTGTATGAATCTGCTGGCAACTGGGAAAATCCGTGTATTGATGGCATTGCTGCTCTCGCTTTCGCCATGCCGGGCTGGGGATTTCGATGCCGTGGATGGCCCGAATGTCCGGGTCATGCGCCAGGAGGATGGTTCACGCTCAATCTTCATCCGCAGCCCAGATAGTAGAACTCTCACCAAAAAAACATTCTCGCCTAACGGAGTGATTACCATGCTCACCGTTTATAAAATGGATGCTAACCAAAATCCTCTCGGTTGCAAAATTTCTGATGGTCAGGGGAATGAGCTTTATAAAGTCAGCTATGGTTATCACAAAACCACCGGCTTGCTTGTGCAGGAAAAAATGTTTGATTCCCGCGTCCGCCGTATCAATCCCGCGAACGGAGCGGAAATGCCCGTGCAGCTCGTTGTCTATCTCTACGATGGCGAAGGGAAACGCAGTGCGCCCATCGTTTACAACCTTTTGCCCGGAAAGAAAATGGAGGATGTTTTCGGTGTGAAGACATCCGAGCTCAAGGTGAATCCTTTCAAAAGCGGCGGCAAACCTTAATCTAGCAGCCGTGCCATTTCCCGTGCTCGCGAAGCAGGTTATCTTTGAAGGGCGAGTCCAAGGCGTCGGATTCCGCTACACGGTCAAGGATCTATCACGCGGCTTCGATGTTTTCGGCACCGTGAGAAATCTAGCAGACGGCAGCGTCGAGCTCCAGGTGATGGGCGAGCCCGACGAAGTGGAATCTTTCATCAAGGAAATTGCCGAGGAGTCGAACGTCGCTCATCACATCAAGAATCTCATTGCCCGCAAAGTTCCACTGCTAGAGAATTGCTCTGGCTTTAGGATTATCGCGTGAGCTGTGCCACCTTCGTCCGCGAAAAGATCGCGTAAACTGCCGGCACGATAAAAAGCGTGAGAAGGCCGGAGAAGATCAAGCCGCCGACCACCGCGATCCCTAACGACTGACGCGAACCGCCGGAGCCACCGAGCGAAAGCGCAATCGGCAGAACACCGAAAATCGTCGCAAGGCTGGTCATCAGAATGGGTCGGAAACGAGCGATCGCCGCTTCGAGGACAGCCTCAGTTTTCGAGAGTCCGGTGGCCTTGCGCTGGTTCGCGAACTCCACGATGAGAATGCCGTTTTTCGTCACGATGCCGATGAGCATAATAATGCCGATCTCGCTAAACACATTCAAAGTTTGCCCGGTGACACGCAGCGAGAGCAGCGCCCCAGCAACTGATAGAGGCACGGTCAAGATAATGATAAAAGGATCGCGAAAACTTTCAAACTGCGCGGCCAAAACCAGATAGATGATTAGTAAGGCGAGAAGGAAAGCAAATAGCAGCGAGGACGAGCTATCTGCAAAGTCACGCGATTGCCCGGCGAGGGACGTGCGGAAATTTTCGGGAAGCACTTTTTTTGCGATGCGATCAAGCTCGGCAATCCCATCGCCCAAGGTGTGACCCGGTGACGGTGTGCCTTGAATCGTGGCGGAAATGGCACGGTTGAAGCGGAAAATCGCCGCAGGACTGGCAGCCTCTTTGAAGCTCACTAAGTTATCTAGTGACACCATTTGCCCGGAGGTGGATTTCACAAACAGCTTCTTCAAATCACCCGGGTCATTGCGATCTTCCCGCTGCATTTGTGCGATGATCTGATATTGTTTACCGTCTTTCAGGAAGTAACCGAAACGCCTACCCGAATACGCTAAATCGAGCGTCGTGCCGATTTTCTCGACGGAAATCCCTAACTCCGCAGCCTTCTTTCGATCAATCGAAATAATACCTTCTGGGCGATTCACTTTCAGATCAGCATCGATCTGACTAAGAATCGGACTCTTGTTAGCTTCCTCCAAAAAATTCGGCAGCACCTTGATGAGGGATTCCAGATTCGGTGCTTGGAGAACGTAAGCCAGCGGTTGCCCGCCCTTGCGATCGCCGATGGTCGGCGGTTGGGTCGCGAAGGCCCGCACACCCGTATAATCCTGTAAATCCTTGGCGATCTGTGCGGCGATTTGTGCTTGGGTGCGTGATCGTTCCGACGGGGGTTTCAGATAGATATTTTGCCCGCCACTGTTAGCCTCCTGCCGGGAATTTCCGCCCAGAATCGTCAAGGAGCGGAAGGTCTCCGGGATGTTTTCATCCACATAAACCGCGATTTTATCCATCCAACTTTCCATGTATTCGAAGTTAGATCCTTCCGGCCCGGTGACCATGACCTTTATACTGTCGCGGTCCTCCAGCGGTGCCAGTTCGCGCGGAATACTATTGACCAGCCAGGCGATGATTCCGCCATTCAGAAGCAGGACGGGAAGGGCCAGCCAGCGGAAACGCAGAAACGGTGCGAGACAGGCGCGGTAACTTTTCGTAATCATACGAAAAAATGGCTCGGTGGATCGATATAAAATATTCGGCTTTTCGCCATGGGCTTTTAGCAGAAAGCGGCACATCATCGGCGAAAGCGTGAGTGCAATAAAGGCAGAAATCAGCACGCAGCCAGCCAGCGTGATGCCAAATTCTCGAAACAATCTCCCGGTTAGGCCGGAGAGAAATACGATCGGCAAAAACACTGCCGCCAGCGCAAACGTTGTCGAAATCACCGCGAAGTAAATTTCTCGCGAACCTGAAAGTGCCGCGTCTAACGGGGTCATGCCTTCTTCGATTTTCGAGTAGATGTTTTCTAGCACAACAATTGCATCATCACATACTAGACCGATGGATAGAACGATGGCCACAAGAGTGAGCACATTGATCGAGAAGCCCATCACATACATGATAAAAAAGCCCGAAATAATGCTCACCGGAATGGCAAGCACCGGAATTAGCGTCGAGCGCCAGTCGCGCAGGAACAGAAAAATGATCAGCGCCACCAGCACGAAGGCAATCACTAACGTTTCTTGAACCTCGGAAATCGAGCGCCGGACGAAGTTCGTAAAATCGTACCCGACATCCACTTTGATATCTGACGGCACTTCCTTTTTTATCTGTGCGAGGCGTTTGTAAAACTCGTCCGCAATGGCAATCGCGTTTGTGTTAGGCAGTGGGACGACATTCACGCCAATGCGATAAAGCAAGTTGCTCTTACTACCGGTCCGCAGATTTTCAGCGCCCAGTTCGGCAGTGCCGATGTCCCGAAATAAGATTTGCCGGCCATTTTCCTGTTTGACGATCAGGTTCTCGAAATCCTCCGCCGTGCTTAGCCGCCCGAGCGTGCGAAGCGAAAGTTCGGTGGAGGTGCCCTCAAGGCGGCCGCTGGGAAGATCGATGTTTTGTTGGTCCAGCGCGGTCTGCACATCCGCCGCAGTGAGGCCGTGGGCTGCCAGTTTCAGCGGGTCCATCCACAGGCGCATCGCGTAGCGCTTTTCACCTGCGATCCCGACCGAAGAAACCCCGGGAATGGTTTCCAAGCGCTCACGCACGAGACGATCCGCGATGTCGCTAATTTCCAAAATACTCCGCTTGTCGCTCGTGAGCGAAAGAAATAGCAACGGTGATGAATCCGCATCGGCTTTTTCGACGATGGGCGGATTTGCGTCCACGGGTAAAAACCTGTTAGCGCGCGAAACTCGATCACGCACATCGTTAGCAGCGTTTGCTAAATTTGAATCGAGAGTGAATTCTACAGTAATTAAGCTACGACCATCCCTTGAGTCGGACGTCATGGTGCGAATGCCTGCGATGCCATTGATCGCTTGCTCTAACGGCTCAGTAATTTGCGAGGCGATCACCTCAGGATTCGCCCCCGCATAAGACGTAGAAACCGTCACGATTGGCGGATCGACAGCCGGATACTCGCGGACGCCGAGAAAGTGAAAACCCGTGATTCCGAAAAGCACGATTGCAAGCGACATCACCGTCGCGAGAACCGGTCGCCGGATACTCGTTTCAGACAGGCTCATGGGTGGGAAATGTTGGCTTTCGACCGGCCGAGATTCATATGCAGAAGTCTGCCGACACGGATGCATCTTGCACTCACTAAATTCCAGCGATGGGTCAAAGGTGCCTACGCTGCGCGCGAGTGGGCTTATGATCGCGAGTCGCCCATCGGTAAGCTCGACAAGGGTCTCGACAAAGCGACCGCGAAAGGTTGGTCTGTCGTGAACATGAAAGTTGACTGGAAACGCGTTTATGCTTTTGAAACTCCATGAAGCTTTTCACACCACTCACCATCGCTTTTTCTCTCTGGGTGATTTCGGGAAACACCCACGCCCAGACTGCGTCGCCGTTTCTTCCCACCGTGGAAAACAAAACACCCGCGCCCGGTGCTGCGCCGGAAGGCATGGTGTGGATTCCGGGGGGGGAGTTTTCCATGGGTAGCGATGCGGCGGATGAATCGATCTGCCATCTATCAGGAGTGACCCACGATTCCCAGCCCGTTCACCGCGTTGCTGTGGACGGTTTCTGGATGGATAAGACTGAGGTCACCAATGAGGAGTTTGAAAAATTCGTAACCGCGACCCATTACAAAACCATCGCCGAGATTCCGCCGACGAAGGAGGAGTTTCCGACAGCGCCGTTAGAGAATTTGGTTGCTGGCTCCACCGTCTTTTCGCCTACGCCGGGCCCGGTGAAGTTAGATGATATAATTCAATGGTGGCGCTATCAGAAAGGTGCGGACTGGCGGCATCCCGAAGGCCAGCAGTCCAGCATCAAGGGCCGCGAGAAATATCCCGTGGTGCAGGTGGCTTACCCCGATGCGGTGGCTTACGCAACATGGGCGGGCAAGCGCCTGCCGACCGAGGCGGAGTGGGAGTTCGCAGCCCGTGGCGGATTGGCCGGCCAGATCTATGCGTGGGGTGGGGAACTCAAACCCGGCGGCAAATGGATGGCTAACATCTACGAGGGGAAATTCCCCATGAAAGACTCGGGCGACGATGGTTTTGCCGGACTGGCTCCGGTGGCACAATTTCCCGCAAATGGATATGGCCTCTATGATGTGGCTGGCAACGTCTGGGAATGGGTAAGCGATTGGTACCGCCCGGATACTTATGCGCGCCAGAAACTCGGCGGTGGAGTCACGAAAAATCCGCAAGGGCCGAGTTCATCTTATGATCCGACTGAGCCGACGGAAAAGAAGCGCGTCCATCGCGGTGGCTCATTTCTCTGCACCGATCAGTATTGCACCCGCTACATGGTCGGCACGCGCGGCAAGGGCGAAGTTAGCAGCGCCGCGAACCATCTCGGCTTTCGCTGCGTGCAGGTCGCGAAATGAAATACGCTTCCCCTCTTTAAACTGGCGCAATCCGTTAGTGACATCATGATCGCTCTTTCTTAAAAGCACGAGGAGCACGGCGGGTGATGCGATTTCGCGCAGACGGGTATGCTGATATACGTGGGCTGGTTCCACATGATTTTGTCTTCACCTTGGGCCTTGTTCTCTATCTCGTATCGAGTGCTCAGTTTGCTTGCGCATAACCTAACTCATAACGTCATCTAGTACTGACCTTGCGCCTGGGAAGCTCCTCGTCTCTAGTCTATTGTTGGGGGAATGGTATGTTTGTTTCTGGTTCGTGGGATGGTGGGTGGGCGGATGGGATAATGATAATGTTAGATCTTTATGATAATGTTAGATTTTTGCGCTCTTGGCGGGTGTGGGTTTCTTGAAAGATTCCCCCCCGCTTCCCCTGGGGGACGGGAGGGGAGAAGTCCCCCTTGGGGGATTTAGGGGGGAGATCGTGGGGTTGCCGTGGGCTTTCGTGCCAGTGTCGGTGTCGGTGGGATTTATGGCGGGGATCGCTGGGCCGGGGATGGGGAGGTTGAGTTTGTTCTGGATTTCCCAGAGGTAGGCGCTGAGTTCGCGGGCGATGGCGACGATGATTTTGGTTTCGGTTTTGCCTCGGGCTTTGAGTTTGATGTAGCGACTGTGGAGGCGGTTTTGCATGCGCCATGAGAGGGCTTTGACTGCGTCACTCTGGCCTTCTTGACGTGTGGTTAGAGCCGGGCTGATCCGTGGGGCTTTGCGGAAGTGTTGGGCGCATTGATTCAGATAGACAGGGCATTGTCTATCTTCACCCTTCGGGCTTCGCGGCGCTCCGTCTAAAATGCGATGCATTGTTCGACGAGCATCCAGCGGCTGTGGCTGTTGCCGCATTTAGTGATGGCTCCTTGGCGTTTTTTTCCTCCGCTGCTGGCTTCTGAGGGCACGAGGCCGAGGAAGGCCATGAGCTTGCGGGGGTGGTCAAAACGGCGGAGGTCTCCGAGCTCGCTGATGAGTGTCATGGCGGCAACTTCTTGGAATCCTTTGCAGGCCATGAGGGCGTGAACGATGGGTTTCCATTCCCAGGTTTCTAGCAGTTGTTTCATTTTAGTGACA
>JANYEC010000015.1 GCA_025363295.1 Akkermansiaceae bacterium | reverse complement strand
CGCCCTCGTTCCGCCGCTGCTTTTCCATCAACCGTGGCCGTTCTGGATCTATCGCTCGTTGGTATTGCTCGTCATCTCGTGTCCGTGCGCCTTGGTCATCGCCACGCCTGTTAGCATTGTTTCCGGCCTCACCGCGCTTGCCCGCCGGGGCGTGCTCGTAAAAGGCGGCGTGCATTTGGAATCTGTTGGAAAGCTCCGTGCGCTTGCTGTGGACAAAACCGGCACCATCACCCAAGGCAAGCCGCAAGTCGTCGCCATCATTTCCCGTTCCGATCTATCAGAAGACGAGATCCTCGCCCGCGCCGCCTCCATCAATGCCCATTCGGAACATCCGTTAGCTAATGCTATCAATGAGGCGGCCAAGGCGAAAAACCTCTCCACTCCCATTTCTAGCGATTTCGCCTCTGTCACCGGTCGTGGTGCACGGGCGATCATCGACGGCCATCCGCATTTCATTGGCAACCACAAGATGACCCACGAAACCGGTCTTTGCAGCCCGGAGATCGAGGCCATTCTCGCCACCATCGAGGAAAAGGGACAATCGCTCGCTGTCATCTGCCACGAACCCCACGCAGGCTGCGCCGGGGAAATTCTAGGCATCATCGCCATCGCCGACACCTTGCGCCCAGAAGTCACTGAAGCCCTCCGACTCATCCACGCCGCAGGAGTGGAGAAAATCATCATGCTCAGTGGCGACAACCAACGCACCGCCTCCGCCATTGCCAAGCAAGCGGGCATCGACGAGGCCATCGGCGATCTCATGCCCGAGCAAAAGGTCGAACACGTCCGTCAGCTCGTCAGCATCTATCAGCATGTCGGGATGATCGGCGATGGCGTGAACGACGCGCCCGCTCTAGCAGTCGCCACTGTAGGCTTCGCGATGGGAGCCATCGGCAGCGACACCGCCATCGAAACTGCGGACATCGCGTTGATGCAGGACGATCTAACGAAAGTGGCCGAAACCATCCTGCTCGGCCGCCGCACGCTCACCATCATCCGCTTCAACGTGCTCTTCGCCCTAGGTATCAAGGCCGTAGTCCTCACCCTGGCTTTCATGGGCTACGCGGGTCTCTGGCTCGCGATCCTCGCCGATACAGGTGCGACTTTGTTAGTGATTCTGAATTCGCTGAGGCTGCTAAGAGATCGTCGCAGATCGTAAAAACCGCGTGAAAAAGCGGCCCATCTGGCGGGCTGGGCGACCGACAGTCCGGCCTCCGCCACTTTCAGAAACTCCCTCGGATTTAGCAAGCTCCCCACCAGTCGGAATGCCTGTGTCACGCGCTGTCTTTCAGGAGAATGCCCCCGTCAAGAATCGAACTTGAATTTACAGTTTAGGAAACCATCGTTCTATCCATTGAACTACGGGGGCTTTGGGGATCGTGTAGGCGGACGCAGTGATTATCGAACCCGGCGACGGGAGGCAAGTCACTTGTCATGGGCGCGGTCGCGAAATTTCGGGACGGCTGCACGTTGCGCCGAGTAGATCCCAGAATGTCCGCTGAAACGGTAGGCGATGATGCAGGCGGTGGCGATAAAGATACCATTGCCCGCACCGAAAAGTTCCAGTCCGAGAAGGGTCGAGGCTAATGGAGTTTTGCTGGCGGCTCCGAAAATGGCAACGAAGCCGATGGCGGCGAAAAGATCGACGGGTGCACCGAGCAAGTGGGCGAGGGTGTTACCTAACGCGGCACCAATGAAAAACAGCGGCGTTACCTCGCCGCCTTTAAAGCCTGCGCTCAATGTGACGACCGTGAAGACCAGTTTCCACAACCACGCTGAAGCCGGGATTTGCGTGGAGGTGAACAGTGCCGGCAGCGTGATCGCATCCGGGCGGTTGCCCAACACGCCGAGCCCAAGGTAGTCCGGCGTGCCTGCTAGAAAAAATAAACCCATCACAAGCAATCCACCTGCCACTGGGCGGAGTTCCGGGCGCGGGATGTAGCGCTTAAACGCCGCACCCAGCCGGTGGGATGACTCTGAAAAAACCCAACTCGCTAAGCCGAATGCCACTGCTGCAAGAATGACTTTTCCCATCAGCCAAAGGGCGGGCAGCGATTCGACGGCAACAACGTTCACTGGATAATGCGTGTGGCCGATACCCCAGGCGCGGCAGGTCCAATCCGCAAGCAGGGAGGCGAAGAAACAGGGAATGAGGGCTTCGTATTGGACGCGACCCACGACGAGGACTTCCAAAGCAAACACCGCCCCGGCAACGGGCGTGCCGAAAATAGAGCCGAAGCCGGCGGCAACTCCCGCCATGAGGATGATCCGAAGTCGGTCTTGATCGAGCTTGTAAAAGCGGGCGAAGGCGGCGGCGATACCGCCCCCCATTTGCAAGGCCGTGCCTTCCCGACCTGCTGAACCGCCGAAGAGGTGGGTGATCAGCGTGCCAAACAAGATCAATGGAGCCATCCGCCGCGGCACGCCCACGCCGGGTTGGTGGATTTCATCAATGAGCAGGTTGTTTCCCTCGGCGGCAGATTTTCCATAATACTGATAGACGACCCCGACGCATAGGCCGGCAATGGGAAGGAGAAACAATAGCCCGGGATTGGCGAAGCGAACGAGGGTGACGGCATCGAGCGCCCATAGAAAGAACGCGGAAGCGGAACCGACTGCGATGGCCAGCGGGACGAGGATGGCCAGCCATTTCACGGCGTTCAGTAGTGGAATGGATAGCCGGGTCATCGGGCGGGGGGAATCTGGCAGATCCATCGCGAAAAGGCAGCACCAAATACCCGATTTTCGGGATGAACCGAGGACATCGGCAACAAACGAACCGGGAACATCGGTTCATACCGGATATGTTCGCATCAATTGGATTTTTTGGGTGGAACCTAGTGTCTCGTAAAATTGGTTTTGGTGGATGCCGCGGAGGTTCAAAATCTTGGGGAGCCTACGCGCCCTCGCGTGTGATCCCCATAGATGCTTTGCTGTCGCGCCATCCGTCACTTTGAAATTTACTGACCACTAGCTTTGCTCACTTTTTCCGAAAATCTCCTCGGCATAGTTCTCGCGAAGAAACTGGAGGTCGGCGCGGTCTTTTTCGCGGTGGGCGTTTTCCCCCATCCGATAGAGTAAGGACTACCGCAAAAACAAATATTGCTTTTTAGTTCAGAAAATCTAAGGATTCCGAATGATCAAATCCGATGTTTTGGCCGACAAATTTGCAGCAATCCGGACGACTTTGACCGAGCGGGGTTTGAGGCTTTGGGCCTC
>JANYEC010000008.1 GCA_025363295.1 Akkermansiaceae bacterium | reverse complement strand
GATCTTCGACTTCATCGAATCCTACTACAACCATCACCGCAAACACTCCGCCCTCGCCTACCAAACCCCGGCCCAATTCGAGGCCAAAAACTACTCTAACAATTAAGAGAATTTTGGTCCAGAATACAGTTGCACCTCAATTGAGAGAAATGGATTCCAATCAAAACCAAATTTCTCTATTGGAGACCGAAATCAAATCTCTGGATAGTAAGCTTGAGGAAATTAGGATCATGAGCACACCATAGTTAAATGGTTTCGCGCTTGTAGCTCTTCCGTGAAGATGTGGGGTTTGAATTTGGCGGTGAGGTGTTCTTCTTTTCGTTTTATCGGTCTGATTTCGAAGTGGCTCATTTCTATCAAACCCACTAAAGTTTCAAGAGACCGCTGGCTCCGTTTCTGAGCACCAACTCACTCTCGTGTGTGCAGTTCAAGAGATGATAGAGCTTTTTCAAAAATAAAAATCTCCGCCGCAGGATCGCGCAGTGAGTCCACAAAGCGTTCCCATTCGCGCTGTTCCTGAGCATTTGGCGGAGCGGGCTGGCGTGCCTCATCCACATTCGCGATGAGAAATTTGATCGGCGTTTGCGAGCCAGCGCTGGCACGGATTTTTGCGTGCAGCGCGATCATGCGGCTGGGAGAGAGCGACCACCCTTCGGCTAACAGAACAACCCCGGCAGGAGCGTTTCCAAGTGCGAGTGCCGCCTCCTCCTCTGCCCCGGAATCGAGCACCGCCACGGAATGCCAAGCAGCGGGATGCACTCTCAAGCGGCGGAGCAGAAATGGCCGGAGCTCATTAACTGTTAGTCCGCTGCCACCGACATCTAACACCAGCACGCCATCGAGCGGCTTTTCATCCGTCTCAATGCGATCTACCCCCACAAGCGCACGCCAGAGAGCCCGATGGCTGCGACCTTGAAAATCCAGTGCCGCCAGTGATCCCCTCCCCGCGTGCCAAGCGAGCAGCCAAAGAATCGCCCGAGGTAGCAGCCCCCAAACGCCTGTGGCCATTAACAAAAACTCCCACCACGCGGAGGGCCCGGGGGCGAGACCCGAAGCCCTCGAAGGAAGCCAGCGGGAGGCCTCGATGACCGAAAGATTCGGCACCGCACCCGGCCACCAGAGAAACCACGGTGCTGATAGAAATTTCACCGCCGTTTCCAGAATCGAGTGCATGGCTAACTCGGTCGTCGTCTCCCAGAAAAAGCCGATGTGTTTCACGAGCACCAGCCCAGCCAACCCGGTTAGAATTCCAATGTTGAAAAAAATCCCCGCTGCCTGCGCCAGTCGCGCGATACGCCACAACACGGCGGCTCTAGGAGAACCGCCGCCCTCCATCAGATTCTGCCACCACGCGTCATCACGATCTCCGGCGAAGCGCCGGGCGAGTTTTCCCACCAACAACTGCACCCCACTGAATCCCTCCGACGCACGTCTTCGCATCAGCCAAGCGAGCATCGCCAACAACAGAACCCCCCACTGGCCGCCGATCAGGATTGCTAGAAAAAGCACCACGTTGATCCCGCCTCTTTCATGATCGAGCAAACCTAACACCGCTGAAATTCCGACGAGAAACATCCCTAACACCAAAATCAAACCCACTATCGAAAGCGCGTTAGAAAACTTCCCCCCTGCCGATGTTGTCCTCATTTGTGCCAACCACACACGCAGTCCCACTCTCCGCGCCGCCGCGCCCTCAAGCCCCCGGGTTGCGGAAATCACGGCCGTCCGGACTGCGGTAGTGGTGGCGGTGGACGCTGCGATTTCCTGCTCAAAATCGACCAGGCTTTCCAATGTCCACGGCGACGGCTCTTTGGGCATTCAGTCTCGTTTCGCGATTTGTTTGCGGAAGAGCGGCACCAACTCAGCGTTCATCCACGCGTTTGCGGCATCGAGCCCGCCTTCGAGGAAAAGCTTTCCGATCGATGCTTCCACGCGAGTCGGATTCCCGAAGGCGCTGAGAAAATCATTTGAAGTCAGGCGGGTAAACCACTCGCCATCCATTGCATTCCTCTCCCGGAGGACAAACTGGCGGGCAAAAAGCGCGAGCACGGCATCCCCGACCCATGCGGCTTCACGTTCCTTCCGGAGTTCTTCATCTTTACGGCTCACGCGGAGAGAATGCACAATCCTAATAAGGCCGCACGATCTTTTCCCGCCGTTCACGGGCAATTTTATCGCGCAACCGGGTTTCCGAATCCACGTCCCAGTAGCCCGGCTGAAGCTCGAGAAAGATCGAAGAATACGGCAGCGCAGTCGTCGTGCGGATAACTAACACATCGAAGCTCCGATTGGCATCCTCTAGCAGAGTCAGCAGCGATTGTTGGTCCAGCTCCGTCGTTTCATGGCCATGGAGCGAGACTTGCGTGCGTTTGCGAAGCTCATCGATGCCGGGCGCAAAATCATTTTCCAGCGAACGAACCTCGCGAGTGACGTAAAGCTGCGGGCGGACATTTTCGGTTTGCTCGAGCGCCTTGAGTACATAGTCGAGAGCTTCCGGCACATCGACCGAGGCGTTCACTTGGCGCACCCCTGGCCTGCTTTGCGCGGGAAATGACGCCTCTGCGATCACGATCCAGTTGCGGTAACCGAGCTGCCCGGCTTGTCGATCCACCGCCGCCTGCCACGAGTTGTCCTGTTGTATGCCCGTACAACCGAGTGACAAAAATACCAATCCCAGTGCCAATCCAAAGCGACTAACGACCATGTGTTTTCAATAGGCATTCCCTTCCCCGCTGTCAACGAGATGCCCGGGGTCATTTTCAGTGGCGGCTGACCCTTTAAAACAAAGTTGGCAGGCCGCCACATTCCAATTATCACTGCTGCGCATATCCATTCGGATAGTCGTTATCATGAAAAGCAGCGAAATCCGAGGAAACCGCAAGACTGCCATTCTCGGCACGCTGGCCGGATGGACCATGAAGCTATGGTCGTTCACGTTGCGTTACGAAATCGAGTTCCGTGGCGACATCAACCAACCTGCCTCAAGCTCGGTACCGATTATTTTCGCACTGTGGCACAATCGCATTTTTACGATCCCACCGGTTTGGTGGAGAACCGCTGGAAAACTGCGCAAAGTTGTCGTGCTCACCAGCGCCAGTAACGATGGAGCAATGCTCGCGCAGGCCATGGCCGTTTTCGGAATTGGAGCGGTGCGCGGGTCATCATCGCGTCGCGCCGTGGCGGCATTGATCGGAATGAAACGGGCGCTGCAAGAGGGCCTGGATGTCTGCATCACCCCGGACGGTCCGCGAGGTCCGCGTTATGAATTCCATCCCGGGATCATCAAACTCGCGGAAACTACCCGTGCGCCGATCGTGCCGATTCACGTTGTCTATTCGTCCGCATGGCGCTTGAAAACGTGGGACCGATTTGTCATCCCCAAGCCCTTCAGCCGCGTCCATGTGATTTTCGATGAAATCCTTTTCGTCCCGGAAAAGATGGACGATGCAACCTTTGAGGAAGCCCGTATGAAAATTCAAACTATCCTCGTCAACGGCACGGACGACGCCTAACATTTTTACCCATGAACACCCCTATCATCCTTGATGGAAAATCCGTCGCCGCCGCCGTGCTCGATGAGTGCCGTGCGGAAGTCGCCGAACTGTTAGCAAAAGGCATTAAACCAGGTCTTGCCGTGGTGTTAGTTGGCGAAGATCCAGCTTCAAAAGTCTATGTCGGCTCCAAAGCGCGGACCTGCGCGGACCTCGGCTTTTACTCGCTCAAAGTCGAACTCCCCGCAGAAACCACCCAGGAGGAACTGCTCAAGGTCGTGCGCGATTTGAATGCTGATCCTCTGATCCACGGCATTCTCGTGCAATCGCCGCCGCCCAGACACATCAATGAGGAAGCTATCATCCGTGCACTTGATCCCCGCAAGGACGTGGATGGATTCCACCCGGAAAATGTCGCCAAGCTTGTGTTAGAGGACCCGTCCGGTTTTGTTCCATGCACCCCAGCGGGCTGCATGAAATTGCTCGAAGTTTCCGGCATTTCCACCTCTGGGGCGGAGGCGGTCGTCATCGGCCGGAGCATGATCGTCGGCAAACCGATGGCGCTTTTGTTAGTGGGGAAAAATTCGAATGCCACCGTCACCATCGCCCACTCGCGCTCCAAGGATCTCCCCGGAATTTGCCGCCGCGCGGACATCCTCATCGCCGCCGTCGGTCGCCCGGAAATGGTCAAGGGCGATTGGGTGAAGCCGGGCGCCGTCGTGATCGACGTCGGGATCAACCGCGTGCCGGACGCTACCAAAAAATCCGGCTACCGCCTCACCGGCGATGTCGCGTATGAAGAAGTTGCGCCCCTCTGCGCCGCGATCACCCCTGTCCCCGGCGGCGTCGGCCCGATGACGATTGCGATGTTGATGAAGAACACGCTGCAAGCGGCGCGGCAGATCGGAACGCCCTGTTAAGTTAGGAAACCACCCACATTACAGAGTCATGAAACGATTCTTCGCTGCCATCGCCCTGCCCTGCCTGATTACTTCCCTTGGATTTGCCGAAGAGTCAAAAGACCGTCACAGAGAAGGATTTCGAAAAGCTGAAAGGTTTTATTGAGCCTTTCTTCAAAAACAGTTAGATCTCTATAAAAAAGTGGGGAAAGAAATTTCGAGCACGAGTTACAGTTTTCCTCTCCCCGAATCTGCCAAAGGCTACACAAATGATAACCTCCCCACCATGTTCTTCTCGATTGATGGAAAGGATACGGACTTGTTCGTCATGAAGGTCTCCTTCACCGAGAGAAAAGATGACATTCTCGTGATTCTGTTTACCATAGTTGCCGTTGAGTGAACCAAACTCCCAATTCCCACCGTGAGGACTGCAACGACTCGTTGAGGATACTGACAATGCCGATGGGAAAATGACTTTATTCATGAAAATTCTACTTTAAATGTTCAATCTTCATGGTATTTTTACTTCGTGATACATCGCCATGGAGTAAAAACTCAGACTGAGACCGCCCTGCGGCGGAGTCGGGTCACGGCGTTGCTGGGTCCCCGGCAAAGTGGCAAAACCACGCTGGCACGGGAATTTGTTCCCTCGGATTCGGTCAATTATTTCGATCTCAAAGATCCCCAAAGTCTGGCGCGGCTGGATCAGCCCAAGGTGGCTCTCGAAAATTTAACGGGCCTAGTCGTCATCGATGAAATCCAGCGGAAACCCGAATTATTTCCGCTGCTTCGGGTGCTGGCTGATCGCCAGCCTAATCCGGCGAAGTTTCTCTTACTTGGCAGCGCAGCTCCCGAGTTGCTCCGCCAGTCGTCAGAATCCTTGGCGGGTCGCATCGAAACGCTGGAGCTGACCGGCTTTGATCTGTCGGAAGTTGGCGCGGCTGAGATGCCACGGCATTGGCTGCGTGGTGGATTCCCTCTTTCATTTCTCGCGGAAAACGATGAGGACAGCGCCGTCTGGCGGAGTCGTTTCGTCAGCACGTTTCTGGAGCGTGATCTCCCGGCAGCGGGCATGGGAATTTCTCCGGTCACCATGCTACGGTTTTGGACGATGCTTGCGCACTACCATGGCCAGACTTGGAATGCCTCGGAGATCGCCGGTGCCATGGGCATTTCCGCTACGACAACGCGGCGCTACGTGGACCTGCTCACCCACACGTTCATGATCCGCCAGCTCCAGCCATGGCATGAAAATCTCGGCAAGCGCCAGGTCAAGGCACCCAAGATCTATTTTCGTGATTCCGGCCTATTCCACACGCTCACCCACATCAAATCGGAAAGCGACTTGCTCACCCATCCGAAAATCGGGGCGTCCTGGGAAGGCTACGCCATTGAGGAAGTCCTCCGTCACTATCAGCCGGATCAGGAATTTTTCTGGGCAACCCATAACGGAGCGGAACTCGATCTTCTGTTATTCAAGGATGGGAAAAGAATCGGCATCGAGTGCAAGCGGCGGGACGCTCCCAAGCTCACGGCTTCGATGAAAATCTCCATGGAGGATTTGAAACTGAATGAACTCCATGTGATTTACCCCGGCACCAAGGCGTATCCGCTTGGTGAATCCATCCAAGTGCTTCCCTTGATATCGCTCGCCGGATAATTTCTCCTCATGCGCCTCGCCGTCATCAACCTCGTCGGGCTTTCCCAATCGCTTCTGGGAGAGCACATGCCGGGTTTGACAAAATTCGCGGAGAAACACGGAGCGCAAAGTTACAGGCCGGCTTTCCCGGCGGTGACGTGCACGGCCCAATCCTCTATCATCACCGGCACATCTCCTGCCCAACATGGGATCGTGGCGAACGGCTGGTATGATCGAGAAAATGCCGAAGTGAGATTTTGGAAACAAAGCAACCACCTCATCCATGGTGAAAAACTTTGGGACAAGCTGCGGCGAGAGGTTCCGGGCTTCACCTGTGCCAAGTTGTTCTGGTGGTATAACATGTATTCCACCGCAGATTTTTCTATCACCCCACGCCCCCTCTATCCGGCAGACGGGCGCAAGGTGTTTGATGTCCATACGCAGCCGATGGGCCTGCGCGAAGAGATAAAAAGCGACCTCGGCCCGTTTCCCTTCCAAGCCTTCTGGGGACCGGCAGCCGGCATCGCCTCATCCGAATGGATCGCCGCTTCCGCGAAATGGATCGAAGAAAAACATTCACTCACGCTCAGCCTCGTTTACCTGCCGCACCTCGATTATTCGCTGCAGAAAGATGGACCGGGAGCACCTAACATTCCGAGCGAACTCGGTAAGATTGATCAAGTGGTCACGGATCTAATCCGCTACTACGAGTCTCGTAATGTGCGGGTGTTAGTGCTATCCGAATACGGCATTTCCCCGGTCAACCAGCCGATCCATTTGAATCGCCTATTCCGCCAAAAAGGCTGGTTGCAGATCAAAGACGAACTCGGCCGTGAAACGCTCGACTGCGGTGCTTCACGCGCCTTTGCCATTGCAGACCATCAAGTGGCGCACGTTTATGTAAACGATCCGGCGATCCGGAATGAAGTTCGGACACTGCTAGAAAAAACACCCGGAGTGGATGAAGTGAGAGCGGCGGCAGATGTTTGGGAAACCGGCGTTGCCACGGATCGAGCTGGCGACTTCATTGTGGTTTCAAAACCAAACGCTTGGTTCACCTATTATTTCTGGGAAAATGATGCCCTCGCGCCCGACTATGCCCGCACCATTGATATCCACCGCAAGCCGGGCTACGATCCTTGCGAGCTTTTCATCAATCCTGCGATCGCATTTCCCAAACTGAAAATTGCGAAGTTTCTTCTTAAGAAAAAGCTAGGCTTACGTGGTTTGCTAGATGTGATTCCGCTAGATGCCACGCTCGTCAAAGGCTCCCATGGTCGGGACAATGTTTCCGATGATGAGAGACCGATGCTCATCGGTTCTTCCTTTCCTGTGAAAACCGCCGAGGATGTTCACCGAGCGATCTTGGCGTGTTTCGATGCTTCCCCGGCTGCCGCTGGAAAACCAGCAAGGCTGTCTTCTTTAGGATAATGTTAGAATCAGTGGGGTGATATCACCACCGCATGCTCATCGTAGCGGGCTTTTGCGTTGGCTTGACCCAGCAGATATTTCATCACTGCTTTGGATGGCATGTTTTTCAAATTGAGCGTGATTTTCTTAGCCGCGAGTTGGCCCGTCGGATCTTCGACGACGAAGTTCGGGGTAACCGCATCCTTCGACTGTTTTTCGATGATAAGGCTGAGCGCATCGAGCGCTTCTTGGAAACTGGCACCGTCTAGCTGGAACGCAGGGATCAGGACTGCTCCAAACTTCGCTTCGCGCCCTTGCGCCGCGATCCCGCCCGATGTGAGTTTCAACTGGCCGATGCTGTATCGCGCATTTGCGTGACTGGGGTCGGCTTTCAATGCCTTGCTGTAAAAGGTCTCGGCGGCCACCGGATCTCCGGCTTTTTCGGCGGCTTGGCCTTGTTTGTAAAATGAATCTGCCTGTTGCGCGGGGGTCTGTGCAAATGCTTGTGAAGCCAGCGCTCCGGCGATGATGATAGGGATAATTTTAGTCATGCTGTTAAGGTTTTTTATCAATCGAATTTCTATCACTTCATTGTCCCAGCCTCAACGGGAAAAATGGGCGGCTATACAGAATGGGGAAATGAGTAACCACTTGCGCGGGCGTCCTGTCCCGATAACCTCCGCGCCGTGACGTTGCTAAACCCACTTCCCCGCTGCTGGTTCACCTTCGGGATCATTTTCCCGGCATTCATCGGGTGTGCGCCGGTGGGCCCAAATCACGAGATTCCGGCGATGGAATTGCCCGCCACATTTTCTGATGGCGGGATAAAATGGAAACGCCAAACTCCAGACTCCCTGCCGAAACCCCGTTCGTGGTGGAGGCTTTACGACGATGCCACGCTGACCTCACTGGTGGAGCGAGCGATTTCTAACAATGAAGATCTGGCAGCTTCTTCGGCACGCCTCCAACAGGCTCGGGAAATCAGCAGGGCGACCCGCACCCTTTATTTTCCAAATATAAATCTGGGTGAAACTGCTAGACGCTCAAAGCTTCAGGGCAGAACTAACAATGGAGGTGGAGGAATTGAAAACAGCTTTTCCTTGCCAGTGGATCTAAGTTACGAGCTGGATGTGTGGGGAAAGGTGAAGCGCCAAAACGAATCCGCACAAGCCTCGGAAAATGCCGCAGCGGAAGACCTAACCGCGCTACGGCTTAGCATCGCAAGTGAGGTCGCGCAAACGTATTGGGCCCTGCGCGCGGTCGATGCCGACCGCGCGATGCTGGACCGGACACTCGGGCTCCGTCGCCGCGCGCTTAAGCTACTAACAGATCAGCGCGCTGCCGGTGCGATCAGCGGGCTCGATCTTTCCCGTGCGCAGACCGAGGTTTCCACCGCAGAGTCGGAGCGAATCAATTTGGATAGAAATCGGATAGAGTTGGTCAATGCCCTCGCCCTTCTGGACGGTGCTGCCGCCACGGGATCAAGTGTTCCCGAGCGGGCGGACCTGCCGAAACCGCCGTCCGTGCCTGGTTCCCTGCCATCCGAGTTGCTGCGCCAGCGCCCAGACATCCGAGCCGCCGAGCGCCGCGTGGCAGCCGCCAATGCGGAAATCGGTGTGGCGACTGCGGCGTTCTATCCATCGTTCGTCATCCATGCGGCCGACGGCCCGAGCGCGACGAGCCTAAACAATTTGTTCAAAACCACTTCTTTGATCTGGTCCATCGGACAGAACGCAACGGTGCCGCTCATTCCCCAGGAACGCCTCCAGGCCCAACGCGCTGCCGCCGTGGCCGCGCACCAAGCTGCCAGCGCAGCATACCGCCAGACCGTGCTCGAATCGCTCAAGGAAGTCGAAAACGCGCTGCAAGGATCTTCCATCCTTGCTCGCCGTCAGATCGCCCAAGAAGAGGCACAAGCAGCGGCGGAAAAGACACTCGAACTTTCCACCAAGCGTTTCAAAGCAGGACTTGTTAGTTTCCTCGATGTGGTGGATGCCGAACGCACCCGATTGGATGCCGAGCGCGCGACCAATGCGATTCGAGCGGAAAGACTGGCGGTTTCAGTCGCCCTGATCAAAGCGATCGGTGGCGAGTGGAAGTAAGGAATCATTTTTTGTGAGTTATATTTATTCCTCCACGGCCTGAGCGCGTGGAACTTTGACGGGAGCTTCCGGCTCTTCCACGGGACTTGCTTTCAGCACCCGAAGTGGCGGAGGAGCGTCCTCAATGGGTTCGGCTTTGAGCGGTTCGGGTGGCGCTTCTTCCACGGGCAAAGCGCGTTTCGGCTTCACCAGTATGGCTTTCGGCGGCGGTGCCATTTCTGGAGGAGCCTCCTCGATAATGGCTGCTTTTTGTGGAGCAACCTTGCGCTGCTCGCTGGTCGGGGGAGCCTTACGCATCCGAATTTCTACGCGGCGATTCACGGCTTGTTCCTCGGTGCTCCCCGTGATCACTAACGGTTCGTAGCGACCCAATCCACGGGTGATGATTTTCGAGGCATCCATTCGCATCGAGTTGACCAAATATTTTTTAACCGCCTCGGCCCGTTTGATAGAGAGTTCGAGGTTGAAATCATCACCGCCAACAAGATCCGTGTGGCCTTCTATCCAACAATAGAGGCCGGGGTTTTTATCCATCAGCAGACCTAGTTTCATCAAACCGACTTTCGCACTTTCCCGCAGATCCGAGCTGTTAAATTCAAACAGCAAGTCACTCGGCAGCATGGTTTTTTTACTGAGTAAAATGTTAGTCGGCAGGTCGAGTAATTGATCGAGCGAAGTGATGCCATCGAGCACCCCGTTTTCCACCTTTCCGTTAGCCCCACGTTTGATGAGATCATCGGTAAATTTACCAAGGTGCGAGTCATCCACTTGTGCGGAACCCGGATCTACGGTCATCTGCCCGATCTCCGCAGGGCGAATGCTTGCCGGCTCACGGCCGAGTTCTGGGAGATCCGAGCTGACCTCAAAACTGCTAGACGCCTCCAGCGCAACGGCTTTCGGATCACCGGCCATCGCGGGCCTTTGCATTTGGAGCGCATACTCGGCTTTTGCGACGTCTGGCTTGATGTCGATCTCCTTATCTTTTGGCAAAATGTCGAGTAAATCGACTTCTTCCATCAGCGAGGCGGCGCTCGTCGGCGGTTGAACAATATTTTCCGGTGCGACCTGCGCTTGCTCTGGCTCCTCTGGGCGAATTTCTACCTGTTTGAGATCTAGCGGCTGGGTGCTGAGCTCCTTCGCCTCGTCATAGCGCAGCGCGATTTTCATGTGATCGAGCACGAAAAAAACCACCACGTGAAGCAGGATGGAAAGCAGCATCGCCACCGCTGCCCACCAGCCAAGATGCTCCGGGCCGGGTAGCCGATATGCCACCCCACCACGTTGTTCTTTCCATGAATACCCTTCGGCCACGGCCTTACTATACGTCATTCTAATGTGCTGGCAATCATGGGAAACAGTGATTATTGTGCGTGTGGCACCTCTTGTGCTCAAATAAAATACAACTTTCCAAAATTATGGCTGCAAAAAAGACTGCTCAGAAAACCACAGAATCAGTTGCCGATGAAGCCACACTTCCTGCAAAGCCTGCTGCAAAAAAGCCTGCGAAGAAGGCAGCAAAGAAGGCCGCTCCTCCTGCCAAAAAAGCCGCCGCTAAGAAGACCCCCGCCGTAAAAACGCCCGCCAAAAAGGCCACGGCCAAGGTGTCTCTCGATGCAATCGCCCGTGCGGCCTATCTCAATTACCGCCGCCGGGTAGAACAAGGGCTCATGGGCGATTCCCACAGCGATTGGCTGGAAGCGGAACGTCGATTGTCGAATCCGAGTTGATTTGGTTAATTTTTCGACTGTTACGGCTTGGAGAGTCGGTGATCGCCGCTCACAGTCCTTCGCGTGATTACCTGCTCATCTCTTGGCATTGGCTTGGCCGGATTCGGAACCGTCGGCTCCGGCGTCTGGAACACTTTGCAACGCAATGGGGACCTCATCGCGGACCGCACGGGCGGTGGCGTGACGCTTCATATTGCCAAAATCCTCGTCCGCGATCTTGCCAAAGTCCGGGCAACGACAGGTGACGTTCCGGCGGACATGTTCACGATCGATTGGAAAGCACTTGTCGCCGATCCAGCCGTGGAAATCGTCGTCGAGCTGATCGGCGGGACGACCGATGCATTTGAAATCGTCGCTGCCGCTCTACGTGCGAAAAAGCCGGTCGTCACCGGAAACAAAGCGCTCCTCGCCGAGCGCGGAGTCGAGCTATTCTCCATTTCAAAAGAGATGGATACGCCGATCCATTTCGAAGCCGCCGTCGCCGGGGGAATCCCGATCATCCGGACCGTTCAGGATTCCTTCATCGGAAACCGCATCCATTCCTTTTCCGGGATCATCAATGGCACTTCTAACTACATCCTCGGCCGCATGACCGATGCCGATCTAACATTCGAGGCCGCGCTCGCCGAGGCCCAAGCATTAGGCTACGCCGAGGCAGATCCGGCGCTCGATGTGAATGGCTGGGACGCCGCCCACAAAGCGATTTTACTCGCGACTCTCGCCTACGGATTCCCGATCGATCCGAAATCCATCCACGTCTCCGGCATCGAGCAAGTACGTCCGGCGGATATCAGTTTTGCAAAAAGCCTCGGTTACATCGTCAAGCTCCTCGCCGTGATCCGCGAGCACGCCGATGGCTCGGTGGAACTCCGAATCCAGCCTTCATTTATTGCGAAAACGAACATTCTCGCGTCGGTCCACGGGGTTTTCAACGCAGTCGCTGTTCATGGGGACGCCGCTGGGGAATCGCTCTTCTACGGCCGGGGTGCCGGGCAGGACCCCACCGCCTCATCCGTAGTCGCCGACCTTGTGGAAGCCGCGCGCTCATTGCGCCAGGCCAGCGGCCATCGCGGCTTCCTGCCTTACCGGGCAAGCGGGAAGATTCTTCCTGTTGGAGAAACCTCTACTGCCTGTTATGTGCGCTTCGACGTCACGGATCGCCCGGGCGTGATTGCAGAAATTGCCAAGGTTCTAGCAGATCATCGCATTGGAATTTCCGGCACCCATTCCCCAGTGAACCCGTCCAACCCGGACGCCGCATTCGTGGATATGGTCTTCCTTCTCCACACCTGCCCCTTCGGAAAACTTCAAGCCGCCCTCGCAGAAATCGAATCGTTAGACTGCATCAACAGCGCACCTGTGGTTTTCCGGATAGAAAATCTGGGTTGAAATCTTGGAAGTGGCGGGTGGAATGATGAAAGTGATTGCTGCGTCTCGCAGCAAAGCTCCGCTTTCGGGGCCATCACCTCACTGGTGCGCAGAAGCTGGATATCTAAAATGGCGCTCGATATTGTAATCGAACAGCACGCTTTCCCACTTCACTCCGGCACCGACGTTATCGACGACCCACGCTTCACTGGCTCGATCTCCCGGACCAGGAACGATGATGCCGATGTGCTTTTCCGCGTTTGCAAGTGACCAGACGACGATATCACCTGGAAGGTATTCCGAGCTGTTGCGAGATGGAGTGATGGTTTGCCCCTTCCGCTCGAAAAAACGCTGGAGGTTTGCAACACGGCGATGATCAATGTTAGAGTCCGGCGCGGAGGCACCCCAAAGCTGCGGATAGAGACGGAAATGCTCAACCATGTCTTCGTGCACCTCCACTTGAAGATCTATTCCTAACTTGCGGTAACACCGGATAATCACATCTGCGGCGACGCCTTTGGTCGCTGGCACATCGCCATTCGGATAGGCGATCTTGTAATACGAAGGATCGTAGGTGACCGGGTCGCTGGTGTGGGAAAGCGCTGCAGCGGCGAGTTTGCCGCCAAAGTCTTTCGACTGCTCAAGTGAGGAAATTAAAATCGCGGCCTGTTCCGTGGATGCGCCTACTTGGGCGGCTTTCAGGAAAGGAACCAGTGGACGCCCAAACCAGCAACCCATGCCAATCGAAATCGCCACAATGACCCAACCCCCGAAAAAATGCGGGCGCTTTTGCTTTTGAGGGCGAGGACCGATGTATTCGATCGTGCTGTAAAATCCGGTGCGTGAGCGAGGCATGAGAGTGAGTTCCGTGCGACAATAATCAGCACCCAGTGCAACTTGCGATAATTTTTGTGATTATTTAGAAAACCCTCAAAAATACCTGATTCATCTCCGGCCTCGACACGGAAACACCGTGGCGGACAGATTCAGCCATGACGGTTTTTACAAGTCCGACTCCTGTGATCTGGGGCGAATTGGATGTTCCCATGTTCGGGCTCGAGAGCGATTGGCATGGCAAACCTTTCCAGCCAGCCGCTGGGTTTTCGCTCGTCATGGATGCGCAGCGCTTGTGGTTCCTTGCGAATCATCGGAAGCCTGCAGAACTGCACCCGAAGTCGCGCCCCGGAATGTTCCAGGCGGCGCTCTGGCGCTACGACGTGGCAGAGCTTTTTATCGCCGATCCCCAGAGCGGCCGCTACTTCGAGTTTAATCTCGCACCGAATGGGGCTTGGTGGACTTGCGAAATGACCGCCCCTCGCGTGCGGGCGGAGGTGATAGACATCGCGATGCCCGAGATCGCAACTTTTGCGGAAATGGCGGCGGATGGCTCGTGGTTGGCGGCCATGGCGATTCCGCTCGATTTGCTGAAAGCACGGCTCGATTTTGGCGTAAGATCGAAAGTGAACGTCACGATGATTCTCAACTCGCCCTCACAAAAATTCCTCAGTGCTTCCAATCTCGGGGATGGCGATCCGGATTTCCACCGACCTCACGCCTTCTCCACCGTGAACTTCACACCGATTCCAAAACAAACGCCGCACTTAGATTAAGCGCATCGCTCCTTGGCCTACTCGATTTAATGTGCTAGAAGAATGGCTGTGATTCAACGCTTCCAGATAGAAGATATCGTTGCGCAAGACCCGTTAGGCGTCGTTTTTCGTGCTTTGGATACAGAAACGAATGCGGTGGTGGCGGTGCGTCGGTTTTTTCCCTTTGGTGCGGACGGTGGCGGTTTGAATCAGGAAGAAGTGATCGCCTATGACGTCGCAGTCTCGCGATTGGCCCAGCTCAATCATCCAAGCATGCGTGCCGTGGTCTTTGGCGGCTGTGATCCGATAGATGGCATGCCATTTATCGCTACCGAGTGGATCGAGGGCAAGTCACTGAATTCTTTCCTAAAGGCCAAACCACTGCCCACCCCGCATGCCATTGGTTTAATTAAAAGTGCGTTAGAAATTTGTGAGCTTATCTCAAATTTACTAGCAGAAGAGGGTGTTTGGGTGGACACCAATACCCAAACCATCATCGTCGGCACCGCAGAGTCCAACCGGGGTGTGACTTTTTGGATTTCACCGTTGAAATGGCTGGGTCATGACAACGAGCCTTATCACCTGGATTCCTTCATCACACTTACCGAGGAAATCATGGGCTGGAGGGGTAAGGTCGTAGCAGACCAAGATGGCAGAGGTCTGGGCGGGTGGCTCAACTGGTTACGAGGTTCGTCAAAAACGGCCAGCCTGCGCGAGGCACGAGAAATGCTTTCTTCCTCTACCGACATGGAACGCCTTCCTCCCCGTAATAATCTCGTGCGCTCTGCCGCCGCGCGGGCTGCCGTTCCAATCCAATCTGCTAGAGTCCCCCGCAGGAAATCCATTAACGGCATCGTCGTGGTCATCGTCCTGCTCTGTTTGATCGCGGGTGGCCTAGGCGCATGGGCGATCTACCACAAAGACCCAAACGAGCCAAAATTGCACGGCAGCTTGTTAGGGCCCGCGACGGATGTGTCGAAAGAATCCGCCAAAAAGAATCCTCCCGTGTCAAAGGCGTCATCACGCGCCGATCTATCACCTGAGTTGCGCGAGGTGGCCGCCGCACTGTATGAAAATTCCGGAGATCCGCCCAAGCCTAAAAAGCCACGCTCACGTGCTCACACCAAAACCAAACCACCGGAAGAAAAGAAGCCGGAACCTGTCGCGGAAATTGCCCACACACCTAACAAGCAGTCGGGTATCTTTTCACCGGACGACACTCAAATCATCCAACAAGAAGGCCGCGAAGTGATCGTCGAAGGCGTTTTTGAGAAGATGGACCACTCGAAATCAGGAAAAACCCTCTATGTCCTCCTTTCCAAAAGCCTCTCTAAAAATGCAACTCGAGGGGCCATTCTTGCCAGTAGCGCAGGTGCCGATCTCAGTGAAGCCGCGCTGACTCCACTCATCGGGAAAAAAATCCGCATCCGGGGGGTCCTAAACGTTCAGAAAGACTTTGGACTTCAACGGCCAGATGTCACTCTCAAGGAGCGAACTGCCATCGAGGTGATCCCTTGATAGACTCATGACGATGAATGACTGGGTCCATCGGGATATTCCCACTTTTGCCGTCGTCGGACGAGTGAACATGGGGAAATCTTCAGTGATCGCGACCCTGCTAGAGATCGATGATAATGAACTGATCCGCGTGAGTGCGACCCCGGGGGAAACGACGCGCTGCCAACTTCACCGCGTCGTTTTTAGCGAGCGGGAATGCCTGCGTTTTATCGATACGCCGGGATTTTCACGCCCGGTGGAAGCGATGCGAGCGATCCAACAGATCCACGGTGAAGGGACTCCGGGCCTAGAGTCATTGAAAAAATTTGTGGCAGAAGCGGGCGAAGAGTTCGGTGATGAGAAACGGCTGCTAGAACCCCTGATTCAGGGCGCGGGTGTGCTCTACGTGGTGGATCCCGCGAAGCCGCTGCGGGATGATTTTCTCGCAGAAATGGAGATCCTTCGTTGGACGGGAAGCCCGCGCCTCGCCTTGTTGAATCGGCGCGATGAATCTACCGGCCCGGATGAAGAAGCATGGAAAACCCGGCTCGGCGGTGCGTTTAACCTCATCCGCACCTTCGATGCTCATCATGCGCGTTTTGATGAACGGCTGCGACTTCTGAAGGCCTTGTTAGAAATTGAGGAACAGCACCATGAGCAACTCAAGGAAACCATTGAATTAGTAGAGGATGAGTGGCAGCGCCGCCGCGAGGAGGCGGTGGAGGTGATTATCGAATTTCTTGAAGCTGCCCTCGGCCTACGGGTGAGCGCGACGCTTGAAGAGAGAGATCTCCGAGTTGCTTCGCGGCGCGAGCGTAAAACCGAACTTCTATCGAAAAAATACTTCACCGAACTCGCGGTGATCGAGCAGCGATGTTTCAGCGGCATGTTGAAAATCTATCGTCACCATCTTCTTAAGGCGGATTCCAGCCCGGACACCTTTACAGGAATCGACTTAGAAAGCGCGGAAACATGGACGAAGTGGGGCCTTGGCCGGAGCCAGCTCGCGACAATTTCCGCCATCGTCGGCGGCTCCGCCGGGCTCGCGATAGACGCCGCCACCGGTGGGCTCAGCCATGGCGCGGGCATCGTTTTCGGTGCGCTCGGCGGCGGCATCGTCGCGTGGTTCAAAGGCGGAAGCCTTCCCGACCTGCGGTTAGATTTTAAAGGTGGAGTCAAATTCGCGGGCGGCGAGGGCAAGTCGCTCACGATTGGACCGCCAAAAAATCCGAACTTCCCGTGGATTCTGTTGGACGGAGCGATGACCCGCTATCAGCAAACGTTAGCCCGTGCCCACGGCCGCCGCACCGAGGAACTTCTTGCCGGCGGTGAAATTGGATTCACTCGCACTTTTCCCGCAGAAAGGCGTTCGCTGCTAGCAAAGTGGTTCAACTCGTGTCTGAAAAGTTCACCAAACCGCTCGCTTGAGCCGGAAATATTCGAAGCCCTCGTGGCATCACTTGAAGAAGCCGAGCAACCGATAGACCGCTAGATTCTCACAGGAGGAGCTTCAACTTCTGCAGGGCCGTATCGCCCATGAGAATATAGACTTTTTTGTCATCGTGCCACTGGGCGGACGCCCAATGCCCGTTTTGAACGAGAAGTGGCTGGGCGCGATCGGGAAAATTCCCCTCAAGGTCCTCACGATTGAAAACCACCAGATGAACGGCCCCATCCTCGCCCATGTTGAAACAAATCACCGAACCATGTTTGCCATCGATCACCAACTCCCGGCAGCCAAAGGCTTTTACGTTTTCAAGGCCCGGCGGAATCACCTCTGGGATGGGAAGCTTGCGATCCTTCAAGTGCTGAACTAACAAGCGATGATCATCCTGCTTTTCCTCCAGACTGAAGGTGGGAGATTCAAATGTCTTGATGAAACTCGCCTGCACCAACTCAGCGCGTACCGGTCCGAAATGAGCCAAGCGTGTCACCTCGTTAGAACGCGTGAACACGAACGCCAGCGCTATCCCCGCCGCAGCCGCTAACGGAATCGCATATCGTTTCCAGAATGGGATGACGTCGTGATGCATGACCGTCGAGCGTTCCATCGCAGCGATCAACTCATCCCGCAAGAAGGCTGGCGGCTGGATCGAGGCAAGCGCGCCTACCAGCAGCGAATCGTTAGAGTCTTCTGCCTGTGGAAAATCCCCACGCTCCACCGCCAAACAGGCGATGATGTTTTCACGGAGATCTTCCGGTAGATTGATAGAGCCAAGTGCCTGAGCGAACGCGGCATCGAAAGCGCGCTCATGAGCCAGCCACTCGCCCAGCTCGCGGTTCTCCATCGCCAAGGCAAGCGCTTCGGCAAAATCCTCGTCATTCACATCCGCTCCATCTGGACGGAAGCTGCGCAAAATAAACCGGGCTTGTTCCTTATCCATGGCGGTGCTGCCCTCCTTGTTCGATTTTTAAAATGTTTTTCGGTGCGCTCAAAGGCTCGGTCGTCATCCGCTTTCGCAACATTTCTTTCCCTCTTGATAGACGCGACATCACCGTGCCGATCGGCACGTCGAGAATTTCGGCGATCTCTTTATAACTGTGCTGCTGGAGATAAAACAAAGCGAGAGGTGCTCGAAAATTTTCCTCCAGCTCGCCTAACAATTCCATCGCGCGCTGCCCGTCCATCTGCCGCTCCGCTGTATCCTGCGAATCCTCTACGGCTCCCACCGCTTGCTCATCGATCGGCTCATCGGAAAATTTCGAGGCGCGCCGACGTTGGGTGAGAAACTCGCGGTGCAGCGTGGTGAAGAGCCAAGTCTTGGCTTTCGAGCGGTCGCGCAGTTGGTCGCCCTTCGCCGCCCAGATGCAGAATGTTTCCTGCACCAAGTCAGACGCCCGGCCCACATCGCGAGTCAACGACATCCCAAAGCGAAACAACGCTTGGTAATGGGCATCCACTAAATCGGCGAATTCACTCATCGGCACTCATGGGAGTTAATGAATCACCGTTTATTCCGAAAATTTCAGCTCGCCTGCTGCCAGGTGACTTCCTTCGCGTCTTTCCAAAGATCTTCCAAGCCATAGAAATCGCGCAGCTCCTGATCCATCACGTGGACCATCACATCGATGTAATCCAAAACGACCCAACGCGTATCGGCCTTGCCCTCGCTGTTGACGGGTTTCACCCCATGAGCCTCCTCCACATCACCCGCCACATCACGCAAAATTGCCCGGAGCTGCGGCATCGACGTTCCCGAGCAAACCACCATGTAATCCGTTAGGTTAGAAAGCCCGCGCATGTCCCACACCCGGATGTTTTCCGCTTTAATATCATCTGCCGCCTTCGCGCAAGCCAGAGCCAGTTCTTCACCTTGTATCGCCATAATTTCCCCTCGGGGAGCAACACCGTAGTCCAACCCGCCTTGCACACCAACCAAAAATCCGCAGGAAAAATCCTCGTATTGATGAACCCTTAAGAGGATCGGAATTTAATCTGGGCTTACTTTTCCAAGAAGCTAGAGTCGCAGCCGAGGATACCCCTTAACTCGCGGCTAATTTGGGCGGTTATCTTGCATTTGAATTTTATGAGCCTCGGATGAACGAGATCGGATTTCATGTATTAATCCTGCTCGAACTAGTGGTAGGTCTGCGGAACGATCGCCATCCTCAAAATCGCTGCCACCGCATAGGTCAGCACCCGCGTCCGGGCGACCACACCGTTTTGAAGCAGATTTGTGGAGTTCGTTCAGATGCTGTGAAAACCCTTCGCGAGCAGTTATATAATGTGCCACGTAAGCACGGGTTTCCGGTGGGGAGTAACCAATGGATCCTGCGGGCTGTTTCGAGAAAATCTGCGCGTGTGACCCGAAATTTTCGTTCCCCTTTCACGGGGAATTGTTTGTAACATCCGTTTTTAAAATCCGTAAACCCTACCATGATTTCCTTCAAGCGGTCACAAGGCCATCCTTCACGCCTCGCCCCCTGGTTTGCCGGGCGGCGGTTGTCGGTGGCCGTTGCAGGACAAGAACGGCTGGGTTCCTCCATTAGGGAAACACCACGGGAAGTGATTCTAACAGCTTGTACGCCGCATTTTGGACATCCAGGGTTCCTGAGTGCCGAGAAATCGCAAACATTTTACGGCACGATAAATCTCGCTGTTGCGGCTGCTGGAGGATCCGGGCGCTCTTTCAGACATTCCCGGATTGTAAAAGCGGTTCTTGGAATTTTGGAGTTCGAGACCTGTGTGTGGTTTACTATCACAGTGATCGGTTCATCAAGATCCAACAAGTCATCAGACAGTAGCAACGTCATTCCTCTAGGAAGATCGCCTTCCAATTGGATTGTTTGACCCTCCACTGTGGCTACGATCATTTGACCTTCCTTAGCAGTCGTCTTGCTTGGCATTTTCAACCAGTAGAACCGGTCATGAGTCACGCCACCCTGGACCCAAACGATTTTCTTCGGCCATGGATTCCGGGCAAATTCCGCCATCCAAGGAAGCGCTTCGGCGTCTTTGCCGTTCATCCAGTGGCCCAGTCCCTCGTAAATGCGCGAAAGGTGGACGTAGCCACCGGGATCCGCCTGCAACAGACGGTCCAGTTCAGCCGTCTTTTCAAGGGCCACCGTGTTCCGCTCGTATGCTCCGTCGTTGCCGCCCACGAAAAGCGCGAAAGGAAGGTTCCGGAGTCCATCAAGCGACGCATTGTTCGGGTGGCCGGCCATCGCGGACGCAGCGGCGAACCGATCCGCCATTCTCGGAGCGAGCTGCCACACGCCTTCCCCTCCGGCTGAATATCCCAATAGATAAACCTTGTCCGGATTTACGCGGCAAACGGCCACGTAGTCCTCGATCAGGCGCTGGAACATTGGATCAATGTTCTTCTCATGCCAGAGGTTCCAGGCATCCGACGGCGCGCGAGGCGCGACGTAAATGCCCTCTGCCGGTTCGTAGAGGTGGATTTGATTCAACCACTGCTGGTCATTCACTACCTGCGGCACCGCTCCGCCCCCGTGCAGGGAAATCCACAGACTTCTTCCTCCCGCAGGCTCTTTGCCGGAAATTTTTTCCAGCCAGCGCAAAGTCTTGTCGCCTGCGATCAGCGCTTTGGCGTCGATCTCGCTCTTCCGCTCCACGGCGAGGCGGGCAAGGCAGTCCTTACTCAGCAACAACACGGCAATTTCGGCCTCATGCCGTGAAAGCGTCATCTCGATCTTCGCAACATCAGCTCCGCGCTCGTCCTCAGACGAGGCAAGCCATGACCGGAGCAGCGAAATACTAGGGGAGTCCGCATCCACGACACCAGCGCCCGCAGATTCAGACGCCACTCCCGATAACAAGCCGGCCACTGCCAACAACGCGCATGTTCCCTTCATGAAATTTATGGTAGGTATCGTGCGTGGGGCGTCGAGTCAGGCCCCGCGCGTTCATTTTTTTACCCTTCTTTTCATCCTGAGCAAACTCCTTCGCCAATTCACTTTTGAACAATGCGAATTACGACGTCGCTCTTGCAAGCTCCTAGCATCTCACCTGAATGCACGGGACGAGCAAGGCAAGATGTGATGTCGCGAGGCCTGACCCTTTCACGTCCCCTGCGCCTATGACGGTGGCAAGGCGACCGTCCGTGGCACCGTAGCCGTAGGTGGCTTGGTTCTCGATGGTGGTGCCGTTTTTGAGCTGGAAGCCCGTGTCACGGCCCAAGGTGGTTAGTGTGTTACTAGAGAATCGGTTTGTGAGACTGCGGGGACTGGTACCAGAGAAAGGTGGGGCGGAGCGACGATCTTCCGGGAGGGAGTTGAACAGGATGAACGGAACTATCTATCAGATGAAAATGTTGCAATGCGCGGACTGACCCCAGAGACGGGGAGGTTG
>JANYEC010000074.1 GCA_025363295.1 Akkermansiaceae bacterium | reverse complement strand
TTTGACCCCGAGATGAGCCAAGAAATCGATCCGCTGGAGGTAGGCCAGATTTTCACAGGACTCCATGCCAACAAGGGAAACTCCTTTTCCTTCCCGCTTCCACCGATGCCAACGAGCCAGGATGGCGACAATGGCGGCGGGGGCGAGAAACTTCACGGCGGCGATGTCGATCACGACGGCGGGATGCCCTTCCGCTTGATTCAGCAAAACAAGGAGACGCGGCAACTGCGATTCCCAGACCCGGCTTGGGATCGAAATATGATAGGGCTGCATGTGAGCTTTAAGTGGATAAGATTGCAAGAGGTCCGCGCTTCGTTACGGTCAGACATTCAAGCGTTGCGCACCGGATTGATTAACAGGAACCCCATGCCACCACGTCAAACATTTCTCGCCGGATGTAACGACAAAATCTCAATAGCAGTTTCCGCATTACTGGTCGTTAGTCCACGAGTCGGGTTGGTGAAAACGCAGCGGTCATTGTCGAGAATTTCCTCAATCGCCATGCGGTCGTCGTCAATGACCACCCACCGAGTCACGCTTGGGTTTGCCTCCAGCCAGCGCTGAATCTCAAGGGCACGAGAATGCAGACGGCGAGCAGAGGGGTCTTGTCGGAAATTCGGCGTGCCATCGACAGCGAGCGACACGGGAAAGCCGTGCTCCAGCCATTGCTGGTGAAGCCGATTCACGTTGTTGGGCAAGCGTCAAGTCGTCGAGAAAACGACCTTCGCCGACGGGAATGCAGTGAGGATCATTCTAAACGCCCCCACACAGCGCGGAGTGAAGATAGGATTCGTCAATCCGCCTTCCGGGTAGGCGATCATCACGCCTTCGATTTCGATGGGGAAGATCATGCGAGCCGATGAGATAGCAAGAACCCGGATTCCCTACAAAAGCCAATTTCCAGAATCCCTCAAAATTATCCTTCCGAGGAAATTGGTCAGCGTTTTGAAACAATTTGAAACGCAAAAGCCCTATAAAGAATCTCAGTGGATTTGTTCCCATTTTAGTTCCCAAACAGGCCATTTCTCATGGTTTTTATTCTGTAACTCCTTAAAAACCAAAAAAGTGGAGCGTAGCGGATTCGAACCGCTGACCCCTTGCATGCCATGCAAGTGCTCTACCAACTGAGCTAACGCCCCTTTCGGGTGGGGCGGAGGTTTATCGGCGGGACTGCGCAGGAGCAAGAGGATTTTCGGAAAATCTCAGGTTTCCGGAAATCCTACAAGCACCGGCAAGTTCAGCGCTTACGGCGGAAGAGTGCCAATGCACCGAGCACACTGAGCAAGGCCGTCGATGGCTCAGGAACCGAGCAAGTGGTGAAGCGACCCAGGAGGTCGGCGCGGCCTTGGCCACCCTCAAACACCCGGAATTCGTCCGGAGTGGAAAGCGTGCCATCAATGGTGGTTTGATCGACCTTGAAGGAAAGCTCGAGGTAATACTGGTTTCCAGCTGCATCGCTGAAATTAAGGGGAGCAACGGTATTGCGGAGTGACACAATATCCGCGCTTGCCACAGGGTCACTGGTGTTAGGGGAGTTGATGAGATCGCTTGTAAAGACGGTGGTCATCGGAGTAATGCCGGACGGACTTGAAAAGTTCAGAGTCAAGGCGAGATCGACCGCACTGGCACCGGAACCGGAAACGATGGTGCCATTCCGATAGAAAAGGCTGCCGATATTGAATGACTCACCAGGGATGATACTGTTACCCGTGATCGGCTGGAACCAAAGCGCACTGCTGTGGGGGTAGCTTGATGATGTCGCGGCATTGCCCCATTGAAAAGCGGCTGAACCTGCAGGCCCCCCATTGCTGAGACTGGCAGGTGCATCATTCAAGTCCATGCCTGAGGTGTAACCGTCGGTGAGGTCATTATCCGCCATGAGTAGGCTGGTGCTGCCTTGAGCTACACCATTTTCAAATGCGCCCGAAACACTGAAGCTTAATGAGCCCGGAAGATTCTGTGCCTTAGCCTGAAAACCCAGGAGGGTGAGGATCAAGCTGATGAGGGCGAAAAGTCCAAAGGAGGTTTTCATAAGGGGGGAGGGGATGGGGGATCGTCAGCGAGCGGGGGTGCAATCGGCTGACAGATAGATCATGTCACAAAATCGGCCATACGATATCACGTGATCACGTAAGCTCAGGAAATCTTAAATATTAGACCTCGAAAAATCCCGGCGATGCGGGCTTGGCGACCGGGTATTGCTCTCCATAATCCGCCGCATGTCTAAATATGCAGGGGAAGAAGTGTTAGTTGTACCAAGATCAGTGTTAGATCGGATCGGGACATTTCAAGGAATCCAAACGGAGGGATTGGAAAACGCCATCCATGAGCTGCTAGATCCCGCGAATCATTTTTTCATGGACCGCGCCGCCGCTGAGGAAGACCCAAGCCATAAGCAGCTCATTCCTTACTGTATCTTCCGTTGTGGTGAGCGTATCCTTCACTACACACGCGGCAAGTCCGGCGGAGAGGCTCGACTGCATGCGAAAATCTCAGTTGGCGTCGGTGGGCATGTGAACCCGATAGATACTGGCGATGGCCGCACCGGCTCGGACGCTTATCATGCGGCTGTGACCCGCGAAATCGAAGAAGAGCTCGATCTGCCAGAAGATCATCAGCATCGAATCATCGGCCTACTCAATGATGAATCCACCCCAGTGGGCCAAGTGCACTTGGGCATCATTCATCTCATCGAACTCACGTCAGACAATGTAAAATCCCGCGAGGACGCGCTCGCGGATCTGGGTTTCACCAAACTAACGGAACTGAATGGTCCGATGTTCGACCGGCTTGAAACCTGGTCCCAGTTCTGCATCCGGCATCTATCAGAGTGAGCATCTGGGTCCGGGGCTGAATCAAACTCACCGAATCATTCCTCGAGCTGTACGAGTAAAAGTTTGAGAATCTTACGGGCAGAATCGGGGATGACTGTGCCGGGACCGAAGATCGCAGAGGCACCATTTTGATAGAGAAAATCATACTCCTGCGCCGGGATCACCCCACCGCAGACGACCATAATGTCGTCACGGCCTAGTTTTTTTAGCTCGCCCATGAGGGTGGGTAATAATGTTTTGTGTCCGGCTGCTAGAGAACTCATGGCCACAATGTGAACGTCGTTCTCCACCGCTTGTTTCGCTGTTTCTGCCGGAGTTTGGAAAAGCGGGCCGATATCGACATCGAAGCCCATGTCCGCATAGGCGGTCGAAACGACCTTGGCACCGCGGTCGTGGCCGTCCTGGCCCATTTTCGCAATCATGATGCGTGGGCGACGGCCTTCCGCGGCTTCGAATTGTTTGATGAGTTCCGGGATGTCCTTCATGTCGCCTTGATGGTTAAATTCCTTTCCATACACGCCCGAAATGGAACGGATCACGGCTTGATAGCGACCGAAGTGAACTTCCATCGCATCGGAAATTTCACCGAGGGAGGCACGAGCTTGGGCACATTCGATGGCGAGGGCAAGCAAGTTGCCGTCGCCTCCGCCGGCGCAATCCGTGAGTGCTTTTAGGGTGGCACGGCACTGAGTTTCATCGCGCTCGGCACGGAGCTTTTTGAGTCGCTCGATTTGAGAATTCCTAACAGCAGTATTGTCCACATCCAGAATGTCGATCGGATCTTCCGTGGCGAGACGATATTTGTTCACGCCGACGATCGTTTCCTCGCCCGAGTCGATGCGGGCTTGTCGGCGGGCCGAAGCTTCTTCGATGCGCATCTTTGGAATACCGGCTTCGACCGCCTCGGACATGCCGCCGTATTCCGCGACCTCCATGATGTGCGCCCACGCGCGATGGATGAGTTCATGGGTGAGGGATTCTAAATAGTAAGAGCCGCCCCAAGGGTCGATCACGCGGCAGATAGACGTTTCATCTCGCAGAAAAATCTGGGTGTTGCGGGCGATGCGTGCGGAAAAATCAGTCGGAAGGGCGATGGCCTCGTCGAGCGCGTTCGTGTGCAGTGATTGCGTGTGGCCGAGTGTGGCGGCCATGGCCTCAATGCAAGTCCGGGAAATGTTATTAAACGGATCCTGTTCCGTGAGAGACCAACCGGATGTCTGCGAGTGAGTGCGAAGTGCGAGAGACTTGGGGTTTTTTGGATTGAAAGTTTTCACAATTTTCGCCCACAGCACGCGGGCGGCACGCATTTTAGCGACTTCCATGAAGTGATTCTTTCCCTGCGCCCAGAAGAACGAAAGCTGAGGCGCGAAGGCATCGATTGCAATGCCCGCCGCAATTCCTGTGCGGAGGTATTCCCAGCCATCGGCCAGAGTGTAGGCCATTTCCAAGTCAGCGGTGGCACCTGCTTCTTGCATGTGGTAACCGGAAATGGAAATTGAGTTAAACTTCGGCATTTTCTGTGAGACGAATTCGAAAATATCCGCGATGATTTTCATCGAGGAAACGGGCGGATAGATATAAGTATTTCGAACCATGTATTCTTTGAGGATATCGTTTTGAATCGTACCCGCGAGCTGATCGAGGGCGACCCCTTGTTCGAGAGCGGTGACGATGTAGAAAGCGAGGATGGGCAAAACCGCGCCGTTCATGGTCATCGAAACGGAGACCTTATCGAGCGGGATGCGATCAAATAACACCTTCATATCGAGGATCGAGTCGATGGCGACACCGGCCTTGCCGACATCTCCAATGACGCGCTCATGGTCCGAGTCATAGCCCCGGTGGGTGGCGAGATCAAAAGCGACTGAAAGCCCTCTTTGTCCGGCTGCTAGATTGCGCCGATAGAATGCATTGGAATCCTCAGCCGTGGAGAATCCGGCATATTGGCGGATGGTCCATGGTTGAAAACAATACATCGTCGCATAAGGGCCACGTAAGAAGGGGGCGATGCCTGCCTGATATTTCAAGTGCTCCATGCCGGCGATGTCCTCCTCGGTATAGAGCGGCTTCACCGGAATTCTCTCCATCGTGTCCCACACTATCTCACCGATCGGCTTACCATGTTCCTTTTCAAGTGCGGCAGTCCATTGCTCGCGACCCGAGGGGACTGACGAAAACTGATATGGAATCTCTGCGAATGATGGACGCTTCATATCACTCCAGCTCCCTTCAGAAGTTGTAGGTTAAATTCGTAATTGTTAGTTCGGGCGTTGACGAAATCATCGACTCCGGCCGCGCGCCAAGCGGCTTCATAATCACCCGGAATCCCCGCCACCAGCAGAGTTAGATCTGGTTTGTAAGCCTTGATCGCTGTGGCCAGCGGGACGACGGCTTCAAGATAGGTGGCATCATCCGAGGTAATGACGGCGATATTTGCTTTGCTAGATTTCATAGCAGCAATCGCATCGTCGTGGCTGAGAAATTCACGCGATCCGTCAATCTGAAATCCGGCGGCTTCAAAAAACGAGGCGGTCCAGTCCGCTCGGACTCGGTAGTTGCGAGATGGGCCGATTTTGAGCTGTAAAATAGCGGGCGGGACACCGTATTTCAACGCATAGTCAGCGGACGCATCCCGCAGAGCCTCGTATTCTTCAGCTGCCCGGCGAAATCTAAGTGGAGTGACGATGAGACGGGAAGGCTCACTAGTAAAATTGTTAGAAATCTGGGTTGCTGTGGCACCTGCCAGAGCGGCATTGATGGCTTGTTCGATCACCGATGAAGTTGCGGATCGGGTGATGGCGAACTCATCGATTTGGATGGAAGTTTCGGACTTATTGCTAACACTTTTGATGGGTATTATTTCGAGTTTTCTCCCCATCAGATCTGGATAGAGGTTCACACCTACAATCTTGTCCTCTCGACGGCGGATGTTTTGAAATTTCGCCTCGCAAACGGCCTCTACCGCTTTTTGCACCGATCCATTTTTAAGAGCAGTGAGCATCCCGCCTTGTTTTTCGATGTCTTGGAAAATCCCCCAACTTTTCGCAGCGATCTGGTCCGTGAGCCATTCGATATAGGTCGAGCCACCTGCGGGGTCGATCACGTGGTCGAGCCCACACTCCTCGCGCAGGATCGTGTGGACATTGCGGGCGATGCGACGTGAAAACTCATCGGTGTGCCCAGAAATTTCATCAAAAGGTCCGATATGCAGGCTATCCGCCCCGGCGACCACTGCGGCGAATGCCTCGGCGGTGACGCGGAGCATGTTCGTGTGTGGGTCATAGGTGGTCTTATTCCACTTCGAGGTAGTGATGTGGATATGGACTGGAGCATTCTCCACTCCGTAGGCGCTCGCGACTTTGCTCCAAAGCCAGCGAGCTGCACGGATTTTGGAAATCTCCATAAAATAGTCGGACCCGACTGCTAGACAGATGCGGAGATGCGGGAGGACGGATTCTGGAGAGAGCCCGCGCGCTCTCATTTCCTCTAAGTAACAGACTAGGGTGGCGATGACATAACCGAGTTCTTGGGTAGCGGTGGCCCCGCAATGATGATAGATATCTCCCTGTGCCGTGATGCTGCGGACGCCGGGCGCGTGCAGGCGGCAATAATCTGTTAGATCTGCCATTTGAGCAAAGCGATCAGTTAGACCGTGATCCAGCCCTCCGCTTGTGACTAGGTCCGCGAGTGGATCATTGTCGAAACAACCGCGGAGGTTTTCCGTGGAAATCGTGTTTTGTTGAGCGGCGGCGAAAAAAAAGGCAGCAGCCGGAATGCTATTAGAACCTGAGTGCCAGTAGGTGGAGACGGCGTGGATCACGATGTCCTTGAAGGCGATCTTCATGTCCTCAAGAGTTTCAATTCTCAATGCCGATCCGATATTCAATTCGCTTTGACCACCGCTGAGTCCCTCGTGGGCCATGCGGTTAAACATTTCTGGTGAACTGGCATGGAGCTCCTGAGAGACTTCCCAACCGGCTTTGAGAAAACCTCCCGCATGGCTGCCGCGGACGAGCGAGGCATCGCCGGGGAAATGTTTACGATGTTCGAGGTCGGCGATATCCTCGTGCCGGTAAATCGGTTGAATGGTGATGTCTTCGTAGGTTTGTCTAACAAGAAGTTTTTCAAAAGACGCACCTTTAAGAAGAGCCTCCGCCGCTGAGTGCCACTGTTCGTAGCTGTGCTCGGGGAACTCCGAGAGCAGACATGGCGTTGGATCACTCACGATGTTAGAAAAGTGGTTAAGTCAATGAGTGCCTTGGCAAAATTCAGTCAACACCCCGAAAGTCGATTTCGGGTGAAGAAAGGCCACAAGCTTGTCACCGACCCCGGCGAAGGGGACCTCGTGAATCAGTCGGGCGCCTTTTTCCTTGGCCTGCGCGAGTTGCCCGGTGATGTCATCCGTGGCAAACGCAATGTGATGGATGCCAGGGCCGTTTTTATCGAGAAATTTGGCGATCGGGCTTTCACCCGAGGTGGGCTCTAGCAGTTCGATATGGACCTCACCCACCGCAAAAAATGCGGTGCGAACCAATTGCGATTCCACCTCCTCGCGTCCTTCACAGATAAGCCCAAGCACATCCTGATAGTAAGCAATGGATTCATCCAGCGAGCGGACAGCGATTCCTAAGTGGTCGATTTTTGTGATCATAGTGGACAACGATTGAAAGTTCATTGGCAGGACTATCGCGCTCTGCACGGCAATATGCTGCGAATTTCACGATACTCAAATTTAACAAAATTTCGACCCTCCATGAAAGGATAAATGGGCCGACACCTTGGCGCACCTTGCAAAAGGTCCGAACCGAAGCATTCCCTGTTAGGGAAAACGTTGAATACTCACGGCGCAGGCTTTGTAATTCGGCTGTCGAGAGTGAGGATCAAAGCTCGGGTGGGTGAGTCGGTTGACCTCAGGGTAGTGCATCGGCAGGAAAATTTGACCCTGCTGGACGGTGGGCGCGAGGTAAACTGCGGCATCCATTTGCCCCCGGCGGGAGCGGATAGTGACACGGCTCCCCGCTTTGAGATGATAGCGAGCGGCATCCTTCGGGTGGATTTCCACGTAGGGACGGGCCGGATAAAGTTTTTTAAGAATATCCGATTTACTGGTGCGGCTCTGGGTGTGCCACTGGCTACTGGTGCCGCGGCCGGTTAGTAGGGTAAAGGGGTATTCCGAGTCCGGTGGCTCAGGAAGATCGGCGGGGGGGGAGAAGAGGATTTTTGCTTTGCCGCTGGGGGTGTAATAAATTCCGTCTTCAAAGAGGCGGCGGGAAACGAGATTCGTGATTTTCGGATGAGACCCCTGCGACCCGGCGGGGTAAGGCCATTGCACACCTCCCATTTGATCGATCATTTCGTAGCCTTCCACGCCCGTGATATCACAGGGACGATCCTTCGTTAGATCGCGGATCATTCGGAAGGCTGCCTCGGGATCAGTCCATCTCTCAAACATCTCGCCGCAGCCCCAGGCATCGGCGATGAGGCGGAAAATGCGGAAGTCAGAGAGTGCTTGGCCTGGGGCTTTGCGGACGGCTTTGAGTGTGCCGATGCGGCGCTCGGAATTGATAAAACAACCGCTTTTTTCGCCCCATCCTGCGGCGGGCAAAACGAGGTCAGCTGCTAGAGCGCTCTCGGTGGTGAAATACATATCTTGAACGACGAGAAATTCTAACCTCTCTCGCAGAACCGCAAGACGTCCTGAGTCAATCCACGAATGAAAGGGATTGGTTGCCACGATCCAGAGGCCTTTGATCTCGCCGGACTCTGCGGCGGCGAGGATTTGATCGTAGGCAAGGGAAGGCTCGCTCGGGATACTTTCAACGGGGATTCTAAGACCCGCAGAGACCTTTTCCCTGTGCTCTGGATCTGAAAAATCGTTTCCGCCGACAAGCGATGTGGTGTTAGAGAATAAGCGCGAACCCATCGCGTTGCATTGCCCAGTGATCGAGCTGGGGCCTGTGCCGGGCTTTCCGATATTTCCCGTGATCAGGCAGAGATTGATGACCGCCTGCGCCGCTCTCACTCCCTCGTAGGACTGGTTGATACCCATGGTCCACCACCAGGAGACGCGTTTGTTAGGTTGCGACACAGAGAGAGCAAGGGCCTCGATGGTTGCGGGCGATTGACCTGTTCTATCAGCGACCGATGTTGGAGAGTAGTCTTTTACAAACTCCGTGAATTCCTCGATTCCCTCGGTCCGCGCGATGGAGGCCGCGTCCACCCGTCCATCGCGGAGGATGCAATGGGCGAGGGCGTATAACAGGGCGAGATCTCCTTTCGGCTTGAGTGCGATGTGCTGACTCGCAGCTTGCGCGGTTTCCGTGGCACGGGGATCAATGACGATAATCTGCGGGTTCCGCTGATTGCGCATCACGCGCTGCCAGAGAATGGGATGCGCGATGCAAAGATTCGCCCCTATCAAAACGATCACATCAGACTCTTCAAAATCTGAATAACAGGCCGGTGGCGCATCGAAACCGAAGGATTGTTTGTAGGCCGTCACCGCTGTGGACATGCACTGGCGTGTGTTCGCATCGCCATGCAGGAAGCCCATGCCGAACTTGAAAAGACAACCGAGAAACGCCATTTCCTCGAAGGGAATCTGCCCAGTTGATAGAAATGCCACGGATTCGCGTCCGTGTTTTGCCTGAATTTCCTTCAGACGTTGGGTGAAGGTACCGAGCGCTGTGGGCCAATCGGTCGGCATCAGTTTACCCGAGCGATCTCTCAGGAGCGGCACCGTCGCACGATCCGGCGATTCCAGGGGATCGAGCGCTTGCCAACCTTTAGGACAAGCCATTCCCAAGTTCACGGGGTAGCCTGCTTGGGGGCTGAGATTGATTGCTTCGCCTGTTGCGTCGAGGTGAATTTTTAGTTGGCACCCGGTTGCACAATAGCCGCAGATTGAGGTTACCGTGGAGGAGGGTTTTAGGCGGGATGGAATTTTCCCAAGACCGAAATGGCCCGGTTCCTGCACGAGATCCCGGGTGAGGGGACCTGTGTGCTGTTTGAGAAAACGGGAGAGCATTTGGATGAAGGGGTGAACCAGCGTCGCAATTACCTAGCACATTTCATGCGCGCTTTCGACGTTGATTTTGTCGATCACCCGAGGATGGCTCATCCGCCGGATGAATGTCGCTAATCACGCCGCTCCAGCGCCATTTGCTCATCACTTTTTGCTATCTGCTTCCCAAGCCGTTTGGAACCGGATTACAAAGCGGCACGCCACCAAGATTATGAATCTCGCCGAACTTCAAGAGCTCCACGCACTGCCATTTTTCGAACTCATTTCCCGCGCCCGAGCTGTGCATGAGAAAAATTGGCCAGATGGTAAAATCCAGCTTTGCACACTCCTTTCGATCAAAACTGGTGGCTGCTCCGAAGACTGCGGCTACTGCACGCAATCCTCCCGGTACGAAACCGATCTCGAAAATCAACGCCTACTCTCTAAGGAAACCGTGATGGAAAGTGCCCGTTCCGCTCGTGAAACAGGCTCCACGCGTTTCTGCATGGGAGCCGCGTGGCGTGGGGTCCGTGGTGGCACGGAGCGTTTCAATCAGGTGTTAGAAATTGTGAAGGACGTTTCCTCTCTCGGTATGGAAGTCTGCGTAACCCTCGGGGAACTTGGCCCGGACGAGGCAATCGCACTGCGCCAGGCGGGTGTCACCGCTTACAATCACAACCTCGATACCTCTCCCGAACACTATCCTAACATCGTCACCACCCACACTTACGAGGATCGTCTCCGTACGATCCGCAACGTGCAGGACGCTGGAATGTCCGTCTGCTGCGGCGGGATTCTCGGCATCAGCGAGACCATCACCGATCGCCTTCGTTTGCTCGAGGTGATTTCAAGCTTCAACCCACAGCCAGAAAGCGTGCCGATCAACTCCCTCATGCCCATGCCCGGCACCCCTTTAGCTAACAATCCGCAAGTCGATCCCTTCGACCTTATCCGGATGATCGCCTGCGCCCGGATTGCCGTGCCGGGCGCGAAAGTCCGCCTATCGGCAGGCCGCACCCGTCTCTCTGATGAAACTCAGGCGCTTTGTTTCTACGCCGGGGCAAACTCCATTTTTTACGGCGAAAAACTCCTCACCGCCGAGAATCCAGGTGCAGAAAAAGATTTGGCTCTTCTTAAAAAGCTCGGTCTCGAAACCCTCCAACCGAATCCTGCGATGGCGGCTCCCATGCACGACCACGCGCTCCCTCCCAGCCCGGCCTGCGCCACTGCCGGTTGCTGCTAGAAAAGGTGTGACACCCGGGTAGAAACTATCAGCCTCTCAGTCATGGGGCAAAAAAAGTTCATCCACTTTTCCGCGACTCTCGCAGCAGGAATTTTTATTGGCGGCACCCTGGGATGGTCGCTCAAACCGGCCCCGGTAATGCCCAGCGGGAATTTCCATGACACCGCCCTTGAGAGACACCGACCTTCCCGGCCCGCCACCGTGAGCACATCACGCTTCGCTTCGGAACTTAAAGCGATCAAGGATCAGAACTTTAAGATCAATCCGGACGACCCCGGCAAGGACTCGTCTTATCTCGAAGCGTTAGCTGCGGAGCTACTGAAAGCAGGCGGGAGCGACACAAAAATGGGGGGTGAGGAGAAGCATGGGTTATTCGTAATTCTCGAATTCATGGCGCAAAAAAATCTCGGTCGAACTCTGGATTGGATTGATGAATCGATAGATCAGAAAGATAGGTCTGGTTTCTATCGAAACGCAATCCTCGCCGGGATGAAGAATTCACCTGTGAGGGATCAGCTTGATCTGTTTAAAAGTAGGGGATTCACCCCCAGAGAGATCGGAGATTTCGCTGGAATTCTCATGATGGGATACGAATCGATGAGCACCGAGACTGCACTCTATCTCCTTGGGCATGTGCAGCCGGACGGCGGCTTTTCCGGTGGCAACGCCCGCTTCGACGAATCTTTCGACTATGCCCGATTTGCGGACGCGACGCTTCAAATGGCCAAGGCTAACAAGAACAGGCCGCCGCAAGTCTATCTCATGAACTTTTTCAGCGAATGGACCCGCATGGATCCGCAGGCTGCGGCGAGTTTCTATTTCACACATTACATGGGCAAAGACAGAAATAAGGAGCCCTTCAACACCCTGGAGACCTTCATGAAGGACCTTCGCGCGAACATCCCGGAGTCCGACTACGATCGATTCGCAACAACCACCCTCAGCCAGCAGTTCCTCGCAGCGGAGCCTGACAAGGCATTCATCGATGAATTGTTGCGCACCGGCATTTCGATTCCGGACGATCTGGCGGAAAACCTGAATCGCATCCCGGACCCGACCGTGCGGGATAAGCTGCTCAGCGAAACGGTTAGCCGTGCGGCGGAAGCAAGCGCCGGGCAGGGTGGAAACTTGATGCAACTGCGCGGGGCTCTCGCCCTTTACAGCGATCCGGTCGCAAGGCTGGGAAGCGTGGAAGCTTACGCCCGTGGGTTGAGCGAAAGGAATGGTGCTCGGCAAGCCCCTCAAATCATTCGCAATCTTTGCAACCAGCTCGCAATCCTCGGCCACTCAGAGACGGATTTGAAACGTGTCCGGAATGCAGCGGGGACAAACGGGCGATGACAACGACTGTGGAGAAGCCGCAAAAATTGGATCTCCAGTCGTCATTTTCCCCGAAAAACCGTTCTGGACAGGTTGGAAATCACCACCTAGTTTCCCGGCCTTTCCACCATACATTATGACCCGTAAATTCATTCCTGGCGCTTTGGCCCTCGGCCTCATCGCCTCAGTATCCGCCGCTGCCGACAAAAAACCTGCTGTTGAAGCTCCTGCAAAATCAGAAGCGACGACTCCGGCCATCGAAGCTCCCGCCAAGCCAAAGCTTGATCCGGCTGTTATCAAGGCTGACTCTTCCTATGCACTTGGTTTTCGGACTGGTGGCAGCTTCGCCCAACAATTCGGGAAATTCGGCGTGAGCGCTGCGGATCTCGACAGCGATAATTTCATCAAGGGATTCATGGTCGCTCTCAAGGGCGAAAAGCCTGAGCTCGCTGAAGCCAAGCTTCAGGCTGCGATGGAAGCCCTCGGCGAAATGCTTCAAGGACGCGAAAAAGAATCGGCTGCCAAAAATCTCGCGGACGGCAAAAAGTTCCTCGAAGAAAACGGCAAGCGCAAGGAAGTCACCACTACCAAGAGCGGTCTTCAATACGAAGTTCTCGCAAAGGGCGGTGACGAAAAATACGTCGCCCCGAAAGAAAGCGACAAAGAAGGTGCCTCCCCTGGGAAGCAATTCATGGTGAATTACAAGGGCACTCTGATCAGCGGAAAGCAGTTTGATGCTTCTCCTGAAGGTGCCCCCGTTCCGATGACCCTTCAAGTCGTCGAAGGTTTCAAAGAAGCTCTCACCACCATGCCGGTCGGTGCCAAGTGGAAACTCTTCATGCCAAGCAATCTTGCCTACGGTGAAGAGCGCCGCAGCGCCGACATCGCACCTAACAGCGTGTTGATTTTCGAACTTGAGCTCGTCAAGATCCAAGATGCTCCAGCACCTACTGAAGGTGGTATGCCAATGATGCCACCCGGCGGCCCGGAAGGTGCTCCAGGCGGTGCCCCAGAAGGTCAATAACAGTTCACTCGATTTTCTCATTTCACAAAAGGCTGCCGGTGACCCCGGCAGCCTTTTTTATGGGTATTCTTGTCGTCTGGCAGAAAAGCGATTTATTTAAATAGCGCCTCCACTCCCATGGCAGATTTGCGCAAGAACTTTGGCATCGACTCAGAATTTCGGGGATGAAAAACACGGAAAACAAAACCTAACAATCCGAGTGTAAACAGGTGATCGAGCAGACGATAGCCGCGCTTCCTCCGAATGAGAAGTTTCACGCCCCACGATAGGGTCCGGCGCTTTAGTCTGAATGGCTCAAACGAAACTTTCACCCGATAGCGCTGACGGAGGCTGTTAGGCCAACGTTGTTTGTAGCGTTTCTTGGCCATCGTGATCTGGCCAGACAGCCGTTCATCGAAAGGCAGAAAATAATATCGGCGTGCCAGTAGGATCAGAGAAAAAAAGTCCCGCATGTGCTCAATGTCATCCACTGGCAATCCCGTCTCTCGTGCGAGTGCAATCATGCGGGGAAACAGTTCCGCAGCGGCTTCTCCATTGCGGAGTGCGCGTTCTGGATCGGCGACGAAATGTCGAAGAACTTTTTTCACCGCATGGTTGATGAAGAGCGAATCCCAATAGACATGCAGCATGGGCGGGATTCTCACACGCCTGAAAAACAATTTCTGTCGGGCGAAATCTTCGACGTAGAAAAGCTCATGAATCAGGGTATCCGCATGCAGTAGTAACCCTAACACTTTCGGTGCCCGCTCGCGTCCTAACAAATCAGAAATAGCCGCTTCCGCCGACTTGCCATGTTTGAAAACGCCGATGGCGACTGCCGTATTCAGCCGGATCCAGATGTCTCGGTTTTCCTCTTCAAGAAAAGCCAAGCGCCGGAAACGATGCCACCCGCCTGTCTGGCACCAAACAGACATTCCCGCCATGTTTTCCGCAGCGGCAAGATCACGGGCAAAGCGCTCGCAATCCCGCCCGATGAAGGAGGGGTATTCGCCGGCACCTTCATATTCGCGACGCGCTTGCAGTTCGATGATCTTGCGCTGATGCACTTGGAAAAATGCGCGGTTGAGCGGCAAGTAGCGAAAAAAGTCGCTTTCCCCATGCTTCATCGAGACGATAAAATTGGGCGGTTCGAGTCCTCTCAAGGTTTCCGCCAGCGTATCGCGATGCCAGATGAGATCGCCGATTTTGTGGGCACCGACCGTCCAGGTGCGCAGGATGAGTTGCTTTCCGCGCTTTTCAAATTCGGGCAACAAACCTGCGAGAAATCGGTTAGTCTCCCTCGCATTGCGCAGATGAAGGCGGGTCCGAATCGGGTCGCGCACATCGTTCCCATCGCTCTCGCCGATCCTCAAAATTAACCCTTCTAACAGTTTAAAATCATCGAGCACCTTGCAAACGAGGTTGCGATAGTAGTTTCCCAGTAATCTTGGGTCGTTTCCAAGTCCCTCGATCACAGCCGGGGTCATGGGAAGAACGTCGGTGGTGAGGAAAATTTTCAATCCGAACTCATGATGAAGGATTGAGAAAAAGCGTCCGAACTTCTCACGGAAAATCGCGATTTGACAGGCGATTTCCGGCTCATGCAAAGGATGCGGGGCCAAATGAGCAAGGTCGTCCAGCGTGACAGCATTGTATCCCTGCTCGGTGATTTGCCCGGCAAAGCGGCGAAGGTCGTCCTCGATTCGCCGCCATTCCGTTTCTCCAGCCTTGGCCAGATGCACGAACGGGATTTTCGACCAGTTCACCCGCCCCTTTTCATATCCGCGAAAAAACGGACCAATGGCGTCGATAATAAACAGGTCCATTTTGAATTCCAAGTGAGTCTTGGGGGAGGGGTCTCGTTCTACCAGAATCCTTTGATGTCGAAAACGTCACATCCCGCGCGATTCCCGGCTTGTGAAAAATTTCACAATCCACTTGAGCGCACGCCAGCCGGAGGGCATGTTCCCCGCAGTTGCAACGCACCATGGTCAGTCCTTCCCCCAATACCGTCCACACCGCCTACGATTCGAAAATCGAGGGCAACGTGATTATCACCCGTGTGGATGCCGCCATCAACTGGATGCGGAAAAACTCGCTATGGCCGATGCCAATGGGCCTCGCGTGTTGCGCGATCGAGTTGATGGCCACGGCATCGAGTCGATTTGACATTTCCCGCTTCGGCATGGAAGTCATGCGCTTTTCGCCGCGCCAAGCCGATGTGCTGATTGTTTCTGGCACCGTGACCTATAAGATGGCGCTAGCAGTAAAACGGATTTGGGACCAAATGCCGGAGCCGAAATGGTGCATCGCCATGGGAGCCTGCGCCTCTTCCGGAGGGATGTATCGCAGCTACGCGGTGCTCCAAGGGATCGATAAACTCATCCCTGTGGATGTCTATATTTCCGGCTGCCCGCCGCGGCCTGAGGCTCTCATCGAGGGCTTGATGAAACTTCAAAGCAAGATCGAGGGTGAACATTCCACCCAAGAACAAAAGAAGACTTTCATCGACGAGGTCGCGTAATTTTTCCAACAGAAACTTTCAAAATGTCAGCAGCAGCCGATGTCATCATGCTCCGTGAATTGTTCGGAGAAAAGATTTGGGAAACGCTCGAATTCCGCGGCGAGCAGACGGTGCGCGTCGAGCTTGGCTCTTTGCATGATGTGCTTGCGAAGTGCCACAAGGATCTCGGCTACGACATGATTTTGGATATTTCCAGTCTCGATCACTTCGGCGATGATCCACGTTTCGAGATGGTTTACGAAATCGCCACGCTCGATGATTCCAAGCATTTGCGGATCAAAGCGAAAGTGAGCGAAGACGAAACGGTGCCGAGCGCGACTGATATTTGGGTCGGCGCAGATTGGCATGAGCGTGAGGTGTGGGATATGATGGGGATTCCGTTTAGCGGTCACCCTAACATGAAACGAATCTTGATGTGGGAAGGCTATCCGTTTTTCCCGCTGCGCAAAGATTTCCCTCTCGCAGGCCGCCCAACGGATCTTCCAGACGTGGCGTTCACCGGCGTGGCGCCACTCGAGGGTGGTCCATTTGTGACCAGCGCTGGTGCGGAAGACACCGTTCGGCGTGAGCCACGTGCACGCGTGGTGGAGTGATTTCCGTTTTCAATTTCAAACAGTCCACCCCATGTCATGAAATCGACTGGTGGATTATTCTCCATTGCCTCAGACAACTTGAGGCAGTTTTTTCGCTCGCCTGCTTCACTGGCCATAGCGGGGATCATCGTGGCGATCCATGGCTGGCTCATGGCGGCGGGAGGGCCACTCAAGCCGTCTGTTTGGGCGGTTTATGAAACGCTGGGACTCACTAGAGAGGGCATTCTTGCGGGCAAGATCTGGAAAATTCTAAGTTACGGATTTGTTCACGGGTCGTGGTGTCACGTGTTGCTCAACGCACTTTTCGTTTTGTTAGTCGGATCGCGTATTGAATCCATCGTTGGACATCGCGCGATGTTGAAGGCGGCGTTAGCCGGGATCGTTGGCGGAGCGGCAGGCCATTTGCTATTGGCTGCGGGAGGGCATAACGCGCCATTGTTAGTGGGTTTTTCCGGCGGATGCATGGCCTTGTTGTTACTGCTAACGACTCTATCACCGCAATCCCGGATGATGCCGCTGCCGGTCTCGGGAAGGAGTCTGGGGCTGGGAGTCTTGGTGGCGGAGTTGTTACTTGCCTTGGTTCATCCCGACTTGAATCTGCCGGGTTTTTCAAGTATTGGGAAAATGCTCATTGCTCACGGCATGGGCTCATGGTTTGAAATGGGCCATGCTTGTCATTTCGGTGGCAGCCTCACCGGCTGGATTTATGGGCGATGGCTGTTGCGTCCGCGGACTACGCTGAAACGCCTCCTCGCCGATCGGAAACGGCGGGAGGCGAGGTGAGATTCAGCAAATTTGAATTCTATCGAAAGCCCTGAATGGTTTTGTCTTCACCCTTATCTCTATCACGATTATTGGATTCGTGTCTCGATTCGTGGGAGCGCTGTGGCGCTTGATTTTCCTGAGCACTCTGGCGTCCTACACTCGGTGCGCCGAGCTGTGGCCGCTGCATTTCAGAGTTCCTTGATCGTTCCGATTGCGGACGGGACTGCGACCTTGGCTGACTGTAGTCGTTCACTGGCGAATTGTAGCGAGACTGCATTTGTGACTGGCGTCTGCTTTGCTCGGCTTGGGATCGTGTCACTGACTCCGCCCGATATTGCGGTGTCGCCTCGCGCTGATAAGACGGTCTGTTATAGGGTGAGTTATTTTCGTTAGATGACCTTCTCTCCTGAGGTTCATAGCGCTGTTGCTCAGCACGTTGGCCACGGGAAGGTTCGCTGCGGGACGGTTGTTGGCGGACTTGATTCGCCCAGCCGTAGCTTGAATTCCGATAGGCACTTTCGCGGTCGCGATAATTTGACACCGTCACGTTGCGGACACCTCTTGGAGGTGGGCAATAACCGCTGCCCGCGCGCCAGCCATAGGGATGTGGGCAACCGTAAACGATAGGTGGGCGATATCCGATAGGGTAGTATCCATTCAAATAAGGGTCATAATAACAGCGGCGTCGGTAGTCGTAGTAACTGTAACAGTTAGGATCGTAACCCCAGCGAGAATCTCCAGTGGAAACGAACAATGACGTGCTGAAAGAACTTCCTCCATAGCCGTAGCCATCCCCATAACCACCGCCGTAATATCCGCCGCCAGCCGATGACGAGGACGCGTAATAGGGATCATAAGCACAGGAGGGGAATGTAAGGAATGCCGCAGCTCCCACTGTGGCACTCAACAACAGGCGAAGATTTTTCTTCATAAGCATACGACAGCACGCATGAAGGATTTATTCGAAACGTTTTTTACGGAATCTTCATTCCATTGCTCCGATATGTTGACACAGGGGGCAGTTCTTCGGTTTGCTGTTGCACACTCCCATGACCATACCCAACACAGCAATCCTTGTAACCGGAGGAGCGGGTTATATTGGCTCCCACACCGTCCGCCTTCTCGCCGGTCTGGGCCGTAAGGTCGTGGTGCTGGACAGTCTTGTTTTCGGACACGACCGGGCGATCATTGACCCAGACGTAGAGCTAGTCGTGGGCGATGTGGGCGATCAGGATCTCGTCCGTTCGCTTTTCAAAAAACACAATTTCGCGGCGGTGGTGCATTTTGCCGCTTATGCCTACGTCGGGGAATCGGTGACGAACCCGCTTAAATACTATCAAAATAACACCGCAGAGCCGATCAAGCTGCTCCAAGTGATGCAGGAGTGCGGCTGCAAGGTCTTCGTTTTTTCCTCCACCTGTGCGACTTATGGGGTGCCGGACAAGCTTCCGATTACCGAGGCCAACCAGCAAAATCCGATCAACCCCTACGGACAGAGCAAGCTGATGGTGGAAAAAATCCTCTCGGATTGCGATAATGCTTGGGGCCTTCGAAGTGCGTGCCTCAGGTATTTTAACGCCAGCGGCTGCTCGCCAGACGGTAAAATCGGTGAAGATCACAATCCTGAAACTCACCTTATCCCGCGCGTGTTGATGGCTGTGACTGGGGAAATTGAATACCTCGAAGTTTTTGGGACCGATTATGACACGCCTGATGGCACCTGCATCCGGGACTACATTCACGTCGAGGATTTGGCGGACGCTCACATTCGTGCGCTCGATCACCTCTCGGCCGGTGGGGAATCCCTGCGCTGTAACCTTGGAACCGGAGTCGGCGTTTCAGTGAAGGAAATCATTTCCGCCGTAGAGGAGATCACAGGTAAAACGGTCCCTGTCAAATACGGTCCTCGTAGGGCAGGGGATCCCGCTTCCTTGGTGGCGGATCCAGCGCTGGCGAAGGAGCTCCTTGGCTGGGTAGCCAGTCGCAAGAATATCCGCGATATGGTAGGCCCTGCATGGACCTGGATGAGTGCTCCGAATCGCGGACGATATCCCCCAAATCTCATCTCAGCGTAATTGCGATGTATTGACATTTCCACTTGTGCTCGTTCCAAAACGGGCGCATTTTCTACCAACATTATTTTCAAACCCATGAATTCATTTGTCTCTGACACTCAGATCAGGTCGCGTCGTAGTGGTTTCACCTTGGTGGAGATGCTTGTCGTGATTGCCATTATGTCCATCCTCATGACCGCAGGTGCGATCGGCTTGGGCGGCATGGGAGGCAAGGGGGTCACCAGCGGTGTCGCAACCGCCGAGTCGCTGTTTGACGAAGCTAGGGCTACCGCCATTGGTCAAAGGACAAAATCGAGAGTGCTAGTCGCGGTGGATCTAACGAACAATCCCTCTGACAACCTGCGCAAGATCCTAATCATGTATGCGGAATTAGACCCCGTGACAGGAAATCCAAAATCGCCTGAGTCTTGGGTGTTATCCAGCAGAGGTGCCATTTTGCCTGACCAAACTTATTTCAGTCAGATTTACAGCATGAAAAATCATCAAAACAAGACGCCACTCGGAGCTTCCGACGAGATGCAATTGGCGGCTGGCACTTATAAATCTGGATTTGTCGGGAAATATTCGTTCTATGAATTCAATGCGGAGGGCATCTGCACGACCCCTGGTGCAAGTTTCATCATTGGAGCGGGAGCAAGAAAAGCGAATCCCGGACCGACGGACAAACCACAAGTCACTTCTGCAGGAAAGCGGGATTTCGGTGGGTTCGTGGTTTGGCGCAATGGACGGACCTCGGTTTTTAAAAGTCCTGATCAAATGAACATCCCAAATGGCACTACCGTATTCTGAATTATGAATTTTTCAACCTTCACCCGCCGACCCGGTTTCACATTGCTTGAGACCGTCATCGCCATCGGAGTGCTCGCTGTGCTTCTCACCGGTTTCATGGTGGTCTTCGCTCCCGCAGCCGCTGGAATCCGCAAGTCGATAAACGTGCAGGAGGCGGAACGGCTGACTTCCGTGTTGGAGCAGGAACTGGTGACTTTACGAACCGGTCAAGGAGGAGACACAACGTTTTCGGAACCCGCAGGTTTCACCAACGGCTTTAACAAGTCATTCTACTGGGTGAAAAATTCAAATGCTGTAAAGGTGGCGCTTCTGGTTTATCAATACCGTGGTGAAATTGGCGGGACACTTCGTTCAGACGGTACGCCTAAGCCTGTAGTTTCCTTGGTTAATAAACAACCCGGTAAAGATTACGTGGTGGTGCCTATGTGTCGGCGCGTTAGTGATTCCCTCCTAACTAGTATCACAAAAGACGCGGAAGGGGATCTATCAGCAATCGAAGGTGGGGTCTATCTGGTGAAATGCACGCAACTCGTTTTTGACACTACGAATGGGCAATTGAAACTTGGCACGGCTGGGAAAATTTTTGATCCGAAAGGCACGACGGAAGCCTTAAATCCGGATGTTTACCCTGAGGCAGTCATCGCGTTTACCGCAGAGTTCTATAGTATGCCTGGCAAAACTGCAGCCTATTTCGCGAGCACTGCATTCACTACTAAATTGTTTCCTGTTATAAAAACCCCCGTTTTCACCCGTAACCTCGCGGTTCGCCGCTAACATTCCCAACTCAAGCCCCCTTATGAAAACCCATAGGACCTCTTCCGCCAAACGTGGCTTCACCCTGATGGAGTTGATGGTTGCGATGGCCATAACAACAATTATCGTCACCGTTTTGGTCTCCATCACATCCATAGCGCTGGATACTTGGAACCGCAGTCGTTCGGAACTCCGCGCTTCGCGGCAAGCTAAGGGCATGATCGACATTATGGCACGCGACTTCGAGTCCCTAATAACTCGCCGGGGGAATTCCAATGAATGGCTGTCCGCTATCGTTGATCCAAACCTAACCGAGATTGGTAGTGATAATTTGAAGAGCACAAATGCATCGCAACTTATATTTTTTACAGGTGCTACTGACCGCTACAATGGACAATTGACTTACTTAAAGGATGGGCCTGATTATAAGAAGGGCGATCTCAAGCCTGGTGATGTTTCCTGTGTTGCTTACCGTTTATCGTATGATGATCCAATTGAGAAAAGTGGTAATTTCAAAACGTTTTTGTTTAAACGATTACTTATAAATCCAGCTCCTGATAAAGAAGATAAAACTTATCCAAATAAAGATGGTGGAGGCAATACATTCGAAGATCTACTTGGTAAGCCAAATCTTGCTGATGCGTTTAATAAATATTTAACTAATATTAGTGATTCTACTAATTTCGTATGTGAAAATATCTACCAGTTTACGCTTACATTTCATGTTCAAGTAAGCATACCACCCGTTCCACCTGCGACTGCAACCACAATTCTCAACGTTCCGGTGACGATGGGAAAAACAAACGATAGTTTTAAAATTTCAGGAACAGGTATTGTCACTAAACCGGAAAACACGGCTATAGCGGGAGGACGCATCACCGCAGTGGAAATTTCTACAACTGTGATTTCGGACTTCGGTGTAGATCAGATCAAGCGCCGCAATTTCAGCGGAAACCAGAAGGCTGAGTTCCTTGCGAAAAATTCTTATCAATACACCAAGCTCGTCCAGCTTCCTGGCATGTAAAATGGGAGCGCGGAATTCATTCCGCATGAACACTCAAAGCGCCCCGAACCGCCGGTGGCGACGCTGGTATTCTTTGATGGTTTCAAAGAGATCGCCTTGCCGGAAATCTGGCCAGAATTTTTTCACGATCACGATTTCCGCATAGCTGATTTGCCAAAGCAAAAAGTTAGAAACTCGCATTTCGCCGGACGTCCTAATGAGTAGATCCGGATCGGGAATGCCCGCAGTTTGGAGACGTGATGCGAAGAGATCCGAGTCGATCGCTTCGGGTGAAATCTTCCCCGCAGCGGCATCGCTTGCAAGGGATCGGGCAGCAGAGACAATTTCCTCACGTCCACCATATGACAGCGCCAGAACGAGAGTCATCGCCTTATGGTCGGCAGTCCGTGTCTTGATTCGCTCGATCAGCGCGCGGGTGGATTCCGGTAGGCGGTCTAACTGGCCGATTGCGAGAAGCCTCACCTGTTGCCGGTCTAGATCCTTCGCTTTTTCATCTAGAAAACGATCTAACAAGGCCATCAGTGCGTTGACCTCAGCTTCCGGGCGGCTCCAGTTTTCCGATGAAAACGCATAGAGAGTGAGGTATTCCACGCCCAGCTCAATGCAAGCTTCCATGACTTCACGCACGGACTCAGCGCCGGAGCGGTGCCCTTCTAAACGTGGAAGACCGCGTTCCTTCGCCCAACGGCCATTGCCATCCATTATGATAGCAATATGACGCGGGACTTCAGGATGAGAGGACATGATTAGAGAAATAGGTCAAATGGAACCCATAAGACTTATTTAAACTACTAAGGTCTGCATCCGATCTGGCCCCACTCCTACAAATGCCACAGGCGCACCACACAGTTCTGAAAAACGGATGAGATAAGCTTTTGCGTTTGCGGGTAAATCCTCGTAGCGGGTGATATGAGTGGTGTCGGATTTCCAGCCGGGAAGCGATTCGTAAACAGGCTTGGCCTTGTTCCACGCCTCTCGATTTGCGGGGGGCAGCTCGTGGATTTCACCATCGATGTCGTAGCCAGTGCAAATTTGGAGGGTGTCGTATTCATCCAGACCATCGACATTCGTAATCGCAAGTCCCGTCACGCCATTCACCATGCACGCAAAGCGAAGCAGCACCGTGTCCAGCCAACCACAGCCGCGTGGACGACCAGATACCACGCCGAACTCACGGCCAAGGCCATGCAAGTATTCTGATAGGCCTTCGTCAACGGTAGGAAATGGGCCTGAGCCGACGCGGGTGGTGTAGGCCTTACAAACGCCGATGACCCGCTGGATGGCATTCGGCGGCAGGCCGGAGCCAGTGCAGGAGCCGCCGGATGTGGTGTTCGAGGAAGTGACAAACGGATAGGTGCCGTAATCAATATCTAGCAGAGTGCCTTGGGCGCCTTCGAATAGAATAGTTTTACCTGCCTTCCACGCAGTGTGAAGAACTGGGATCGTGTTCGTCACGTGAGGGCGGAGACGCTTAAAAGCGGTGTAAACTTCTTCCAGCACCTGATCCGCAGTGAATTGCGGCAGATCGTATTTCGCTAGAATCTCATTCACCTCCGTAACGCGCCGAGTGACTTGGGCGCGGGTGAATTCCTCGTCTAGCAGATCAGCGATTCGCAAACCGCAGCGGTTCACCTTGTCCGCATACGTAGGACCGATGCCACGCTTAGTAGTCCCGATTTTTTGATCACCGAGAGCGATTTCACGAGCCGCATCGAGTTCTTTGTGGAACGGCATGACCACATGGGCTCGATCTGAAATCAGAAGTTTGTCCGGTGTGATAGAAACGCCAAGTGCCTCATTGCGCTCGATTTCCGCCACCAGTCCGGTGGGATCTACGACGACGCCATTTCCGATGACGTTGACTTTCCCGTCCCACAAAATGCCAGACGGCAGCAGGTTGAGGATGTAGCGCACGCCTTTGGCGATGACCGTGTGGCCAGCATTGTTGCCGCCTTGGCCACGCACGACGACGTCTGCGGTTTCTGTCAGGTAGTCAACGATCTTACCTTTTCCTTCGTCTCCCCACTGGAGACCTACGACGATAGTATTCATGTAATTTTTTAACCGCGAATGGACGCGAATTTAAGGGAATGGAAGAGAATCAATGTGAGAGGACGATGCGCTCCCATTCGAGTTTGGGTTTTTTGAAGTTGATGATGAGTCCGATTGGCAGGCCGGTGATGCGTTCGATGGTTTTGGTATCGATGACGATCTTTTCGTAAGTGATCAAATCAGGGATGAATTGCCCAATTTGCACCTTCCGCCAAAAAACGGGAAAAGAGCGCTGCTGTTCGAATGGAATACCCCGGTGCCGGAATTCAACAGCCAGCGAGTTTTCATAAGGTTTTTCATGAAGGCCATGTCCAATCCCTCTGATAATCTCGATCGAACACGAAATGATGGCGTAAACCTCATCTCTGAATATCAATTCGTGTCCATTCGCGTCCATTCGCGGTTAAATCTCTTTGGTTTTTGAGATTAAATCCGCGAACTCTTTGAAAAAGTAACTCGCATCATTCGGCCCCGGTGCGGCCTCTGGATGGTATTGCACGCTGAAGACCGGATGCGTCTTGTGGCGCATGCCTTCGACAGTGCCGTCGTTCAGATTAATGTGGGTGACTTCAATTTCCGGTGGCAATGAATCAGGATCAACGGCGAACCCGTGGTTTTGCGAGGTGATAGAGATTCTCCCACTGCGGAGATCCTTCACCGGTTGGTTTCCACCACGGTGACCGAATTTAAGTTTGAAAGTGTTTCCTCCAAACGCGTGAGCCAAGATTTGATTGCCTAAGCAGATCCCGAAAATCGGGAGCTTGCCGATCATCGCGCGAATTTCTTCGTGAATATAGCCGAGAGCCGCCGGATCGCCGGGGCCGTTAGAGAGGAAGAGCCCGTCTGGCTTTTTCGCGAGAACTTCCGCCGCAGTGGTGCAGGAGTTGACGACCTCCACCTCGAAGCCGGCTTGGCGTAAGCGGCGGAGAATGTTGAATTTCAAACCAAAATCATAAGCGACGATGCGATGTCGCACAGGCGGAAGTTCCTGATAGGGACCGGGTTGTGCGGTGGAAGCATTCGGTAAAATCCATTCTCGGGATTCGTCGCTCCACAAGTAAGATTTGGGAGTGGAAACTTCCTTTACGTAGTCCATGCCTTCCATTGAGGGCGAGGCTTTCGCGGCGGCGATGGCAGCATCAGCATCGAGTTCCATGGTCACGCAGGCACGCATCGCGCCACGAGAGCGGAGATGCTTGGTGAGGGCACGAGTATCAATGCCTTCGATGCCGAGAATGTGGTGCTCCGCCAAGTAGGCCGAAAGCGGCTGAGTGGCACGCCAGTTAGACGGCACCTCGCAAAGCTCGCCGATCACAAAGGCCCGGATGTGCGGCCCTTTAGATTCAGCGTCTTCATGATTGATCCCGTAATTTCCAATTTGCGGATACGTCATCGAGACAATCTGCCCGCGATAGGATGGATCGGTGATGACCTCCTGATATCCCGTCATCGAGGTGTTAAAACAAATTTCTCCGGTGGTGGTTCCGGTGGCTCCGAAGGCTGTTCCTTCGAAACAGCGTCCGTCTTCAAGGGCTAAAATGGCGTTAATCGGCACGGCTGCGGCAGGCTAGGCAGTCGATTCCGACGATGCAAGAGAATGCTCATTCCCGGTGACGTGAATCGATGAGAATTGTCACAGGACCGTCATTCACGAGTGAAATCTTCATATCCGCGCCGAAGACACCGCGCCCAATCGGCTTGCCCAGATCCATCACAGAAAGATTCATTTTTCCCTCGGTGTCAGAAAAAATCCGCATCTTCGCAATCTTACTACTGAGCCAGCTGATGTCTTCTGATCCGTCGCCGTCTTCAATGCCGAGCAAGACCAAAAGACCGGGGCCGATTTGTGAAATCAGATTTCCCTCGACGGTTACGGATGCTTCGAGAACTCGTTGGATGACGACTCGCATTGCAAAATGATGTGGGTTCATGGCTCCACCTGCAAGGCCCGTAAATCAATGCTCACAAGACTTATTCATTGTTATTCACATGCTAGAAACATGCGGAGGTATTGACGGTTCCGTATGTGATTTGCCAATCTCTCGCCCCACCCATGGCTGACGAACAAAAAGTAACACCTTTTAGAAAAACTGCGGAACTTCAACAAGGGGCGACCACGGTGGACGATGTGACCCGTGCTTTGCCACATGCGTTAGGACCAGAAAAAAGCCTGCTTTCCTCGATGTTGCAGGATCCACAGGAATACATCGGGGTGGCGATTGAGGAAAAACTCACGCAAGAGCATTTCTATCTGCCATCCCACTCGACATTGTTCGGGTTTCTCATCGATTTGTTTGAAGGCGGCCAAGAAGTAGAGCTGGTTTCGTTAGTCCAACGCCTGCTAGATCGAGGCTTGTTAGATCGGGTCGGCGGACCTTCTGCGCTCACGGACCTTTATACTTATGCCCCTAGCCCTGGCCATTTCCGCCATCACCTTCAACACGTCAAAGATAAATTCGTCCTGCGCTCGATCATTCAAAACTCGAATGAAGCTATCGCGCAGGCTTACGACGCGCCCGATGAAGTTGCCGCCCTGCTAGATTCGGTCGAGGCCAAGGTGCTTGCGATCCGGGAAGGCTCGGAAACCAATCGGGCTCCGACCATCAAGCAATCCGTCGCAGAGGTCGTCGAGAAATTCCAAGCACTCCTCGCCGGGGAAAAAGGTGCGCAGGGAATTTCCACCGGTTTTGAAGAACTGGACCGCATGAGCAGTGGCCTCAAGGCGGGTGAAATGTTCGTGGTCGCGGCTCGCCCTTCCATGGGGAAAACGTCATTCATGATGAACATGGTGGAGCACGTCTGCATCGACCAAGGAAAACCCTCGATGGTCTTTTCCTGCGAAATGAGCGCATTTCAGCTAGTGCAGCGTCTCGTTTTTTCCCGTTCCAAGTTTGCAATGAGCCAGCTCTCCCGCGGTTATACGCCCACCAAAGGCGACCTCCAACGCATCCAACGCGCGTCCATGGAAGTTTCTGGAGCGAAGCTCTTCATCGACGATACGCCAGGCATTTCGATCAACGAACTCCGTGCCAAAGCCCGCCGGAAAAAGCGCGATGAGGACATCCAGTTTATCGCAATCGACTACCTCCAGTTGATGAAATCCCGCACCAAACAGGCGGAAAATTCGCGTGAACGGGAAATTGCCGAAATTTCAGCGGGTATCAAAAGCCTCGCCAAAGAACTCGCCATCCCCATCTGCATTCTCGCCCAGCTCAACCGGGGACCGGAAAGCCGGACTGGTAAAAACGTTGGTGTTCCGAGGATGTCAGACCTTCGTGAATCTGGATCGATCGAGCAAGATGCCGATATGGTTGGCCTTCTCTATCGGACGGCATACTACGCTGAGGATGCACAGGAAAAGGAGGAAAAAGCAGGTGAAGCGGAACTCGTTCTCGCGAAGAATCGGAACGGCGAGACCGGCCATATTCCGCTTACCTTTATTGCCGACCTCATGCGTTTTGAAACGGGTGCGCCCGCGAGGGAAGGGGAAGCGTGACCCTAGGGCTGTGGCTCATTCACAAAGCCTCAAACTGTCTCTTGAAACTTCAGAAGCTGCCAGACAAGCTCCGCGCGTGATTCCAAACGTCCTCGCTGAACGCTACGCCTCTCCCGCCCTTCAATCTATCTGGTCCGCCGAGGGCCGCATCGTTCTAGAGCGCGAGTTCTGGATTGCGGTGATGAAAGCCCAGCGTGACCTCGGCCTCGACGTGCCTGCCGAAGCGATCGCTGCCTACGAAGCGGTGAAGGACAGTGTCGATGCCGGCTCGATCATGGCTCGCGAAAAAATCACCCGCCACGATGTGAAGGCGCGCATCGAGGAGTTTAACGACCTCGCCGGCCACGAGCAGGTCCACAAGGGCATGACCTCGCGCGACCTAACGGAAAACGTCGAGCAACTCCAAGTCTATCGCTCGCTTCTCATCATACGCGATAAAACCGTGGCCGCACTGCGCCGCTTCCGGGAGCGCTCGGAGCAATGGAGCGAACTCATTCTCACTGCCCGCACGCACAACGTGGCGGCCCAACCAACCACGCTTGGTAAGCGCATGGCAATGTTTGGCGAAGAACTCCTTAGCTCGCTCACCGCGCTCGATGCCGTGATCTCTAACTACTCCGTGCGCGGACTTAAAGGCGCGGTTGGCACCCAGATGGACCAGCTTTCCCTGTTCGAAGGAGATGCGGAAAAAGTCGCGGAGTTAGAAAAGCGCATCGTCGCCCACCTTGGCATGCCTGCCGTGTGGACTAACGTCGGGCAAGTTTATCCGCGCTCGCTGGATTTCCGAGTGGTCTCCGCACTAACAGATCTCGCATCCGGCCCATCATCGTTTTGCAAAACTTTGCGTCTGATGGCAGGTAATGAAACCGCGAGTGAGGGATTTGCACCTGGCCAGACCGGTTCTAGCGCCATGCCACATAAGATGAATTCCCGCTCGTGTGAGCGAGTCAACGGCTTCCACGTCATTCTCAAAGGCTACCTCGCGATGGCAGCAGGACTCGCCGGAGATCAGTGGAACGAAGGCGATGTTTCTTGTTCCGTCGTGCGCCGCATCATGCTGCCGGATTCATTTTACACCATCGATGGCCTATTCGAAACTTTCCTAACCGTGCTCGACCAGATGGACGCCTATGAAGCCGTCATCGGCGCGGAAACTGCGCACTACTTGCCGTTTTTGATGACCACCACCATCATGATGGAGGCAGTGAAATCAGGTGTGGGACGCGAGACGGCACATCATGCCATCAAGGAACATGCTGTTGCGACCGTAAACGATCTCCGTCACGGAAAAATAGATCGCAACAATCTCGTCGAGCGCCTCGCCGAAGATAGCCGCCTCGCACTTTCTCGTGAATTCCTCGATGCGATCCTTGCCCGTGGTGATCGTGAGTCCGGCGCTGCGAAAACTCAAATTGAAGCATTTTCCGCAGCCGTTAGAGCACTGGAAGCAGCAAGTCCTGAAGCCGCCGCTTATGGTCCCGGCTCGATCTTGTGAAATCTAACAACTCATGGAACTGGAGCATTGCTCCTATCAGGCTTATTTCTGGTGAGCCAACTTCGGCGTGGATGGGATCCATCACAACCTCAAGCTTTGAGGATTCCACGTGCCTGTAAATTATTCAAACGGCGGGCAATCTCACCCAGCCCATCTGCCGTGACTTCTGGATAGCTGCGCCCATCGCGGGTATCGATGCCGTGGCCAGGATCCAACTGCCTGACAAGCTCCAGCGCCGGGTCCGTGTGGTCGAAGACCTCCACAAACACGTATTTCAGCTCTCCCGTTTTTGCCGCAGCAGTTAGAAGTGCACCGATCCAGCCGTCGTCCGTGGAGAGGCAGCCGCGAGTAGTTTTGGCCGAAGCATGGAAAACGCCTAGTTCTTCTGCCGCCGCGATCTGTTGGATCAAATCCTCATTTTCCGCGATGCTCAGACCGGAATCGCCGCAGTGGGCCGCATCCACGAGCAGTTTGAAAAACTTTTTCCCAAGTGATTTGTTAGCCGCTTTGACGAATGACCAGCCGCGATCCACATTTGTGAATGTCCTAAATTCGCCGGGCCGCAGAAACTCGATGTGCCAATTTTCGACGCATGAACCCGCCACTCCTGCCTCTTCATAAACCCGCATGTGGACCTTCACATTTTGGGCGATCGCCGCTTCGAAGGCCGCGCCTTCACGGGCTGCGTCGGTGCTCATCCATTCTTCGATTGACGTCGAGGAAACATGGCGGATGCCGTGCTTGATCGCGGCCTTGAGGCTGCTGACCAGTTGCGCGACCACGGCATTTTCGTCGGACGGATTCATCGGATTAGCCCCGCCGACCATGATGATAAAATGCACTTCTAAACCCAGCACCACCAGCCCTTGGATGATTTCCGCAACCTCCACCGGGTCCGCCGTGGAAAAGAACGGCAGTTGCACGATGTTCATTTTCACCGGAGAAATGACGCACAATTTTTTCATTTCCGAGAGCACGCGCAAGTCGCCGTTTTCATCGCGAGGAAACTTGCCCTCTTCATCGGGCACTATGCCTCCGACGAATTTAAAATGCGTCGTAACGACCCCTAGCTGGACTTTCGGTTTGAGAATGATTTGCGCCGACATGTATTGATTAAAAAGGGGGATTTACGGCGGGGGAAGATTGAATTCGGAATAAAATTTGTGTTTGGAACTCTAGCATACAGGTTCACTAAAATTCCAATTCATCGCCATGATCACCATCCGTCCAATTTCCCTGTTGATATTCTCGCTGGCCCTTGCTTCTTGCTCCGCCGAGGATAAAAAGAAAGCAGTCATGGAAGTCCGCACTGAAGTCCCCGCCGAGCCCACTGGAAAAGTCGTCAAGACAGATGCCGAGTGGAAAAAGCAGCTCGCTCCCGAGCAATACGCTATTCTCCGCCAGTCGGATACGGAGCGGCCTAACGGTGAGGTTTACAAAGAGTTCAAGCATCAAGGAAAGGGCTCCTATCATTGCGCTGGATGCAATGCGCTGCTTTTCACATCCGACCAGAAATTCGATTCAGGCTGCGGCTGGCCGTCGTTCTTTGACCCAGCAAAAGCAGAAAACGTGACGATCAAAAAAGATATCACCCTCGGCATGGTTCGCGTCGAAGTGCTCTGCGCTAAGTGCGGCGGTCACCTTGGTCACGTTTTTGAAGGGGAGGGATTTAATACCCCCACCGACAAACGATTTTGTATCAACGGCGGTGGGCTTGTGTTTGTTCCAGCAAAGGAATCGACGCCCGCGAAGTGATCATTTCCAGGTGTGTTAGATTTGCTGACCAGAAATGAAGCGCGCGGAGTTGATAGATTCACCTTTTGCGTCCACTACCTTTTTTACCACGCGGATATTTTGCCGGTAGGCGGGTGTGCTCGGTTGCCGTGCTTTTAAGCGCAATAATTTGGTCGCGGAGATGCCCCGCGAGCTCAAACTCCAAACGCGATGACGCCTCGCGCATCTCGCTTTCTAACTCGGCAATGACACGGGCCTTGTCGTAGGTTTCCGGGTCCTCGGCGACGTTGGAAGTGGCCGTTTTCTCGCTGTTTTCATGAGTGTGCAAGCTGGTTTGTAAGGCTCGCTTCACACTTAATGGCGTAATCCCATGCTTTTCATTATGTGCCTGCTGACGTTCACGGCGGTAAGCAGTGATATCTATCAGCGCTTGGATCGAGTCGGTAATTTTATCGCAAAAAAGCACACACTCGCCGCCGATGTGGCGCGCGGCGCGGCCTGCGGTTTGGATCATCGACGTTTCGTTGCGTAAAAATCCCTCTTTGTCCGCATCCAAAATGCAGACGAGTGAAACTTCAGGTAAATCTAACCCCTCGCGCAATAAATTGATGCCGACGAGAATATCAAATGCACCCGCTCGCAGCTGTCGGAGAATTTCCACACGCTCCACCGTGTCGATATCCGAGTGGAGATAGCGTACCTTGAGACCGGTGCCTTGCAAGTATTCGCTCAGGTCTTCTGCCGTTTTCTTCGTGAGAGTGGTGACTAACACCCGCTCTTGGCGCTCGACTCGTTGGCGGCAGAGTTCGATAGTTTCATCGATCTGGCCCTTCAACGGACGCAGAATCAAAACCGGATCTAACAATCCAGTGGGCCGGATGATCTGCTCGACCACAAGCGGGGTGCCGCGTTTTGTTGGATCGAAATCCTCGACGGGCTCGGCATTGCCACTCGGTTTAATCCGCGCCTTTTTCAGATCGAAAAGTGCGATGCTCTTGCCCGTGGAATCCTTTGATTTTACGGGAATGAAGCTCTGGTTTTCCGGTCGCGAGTTGATGATCTCGAACGCACCCGGCGTGGCCGAAACATAGACCCGTTGGTGAGTCATTTGCATAAATTCCTCGAAGCGAAGTGGGCGATTGTCCAGAGCACTCGGCAGCCGGAATCCATGATCTACCAGCACCGTCTTGCGGCTCTTATCCCCCTCATACATCCCGCCGACTTGTGGAATCGTCGCGTGGCTTTCATCGACTAACAAAAGAAAATCTCGCGGCAGGAAATCCAGCAGCGTGTAGGGTCTCGCGCCAGGCTCGCGCCCCGTGATGTGGCGCGAATAGTTTTCGATTCCCTGACAGAATCCCATCTCCGCCATCATTTCGAGATCATAGTCCGTCCGCATCCTCAAGCGCTGGGCCTCGATCAGTTTGCCTTCTTTTTCAAACTTCGTCACCTGCTCATCCGCTTCTTTCCGAATCGCGATGGCCGCCCTTTTCATCTTATCGCCGGAGGTAACGAATTGCTTCGCGGGAAAAAACGTGTGGTTCTCCAGTCGGTCGATCACATGTCCTGTTAGAGTGTGGATGCTGGTGATTCGCTCCACCTCGTCATCGAAAAACTCAATGCGGATCGCCGTCTCATCAAGGTAAGCGGGATGGACTTCCACCACATCGCCACGCACCCGGAATTTTCCACGACCGAAAGCGATGTCATTGCGCTCGAAAAGCATCCCTATCAGCGAGTTGAGAAATTCCTCGCGCGTGAGCTTCTGGCCGGTCCACACGGGCACCATCATGTTCTCATAATCCTCCGGTGAGCCGAGGCCATAAATGCAAGAAACTGATGCCACGACGATTGTGTCTTTCCGCGTCAGTAGCGAGCCCATCGTGCTCAAGCGCAGCCGCTCGATCTCATCATTGATCGCGGAGTCCTTTTCGATGTAGGTGTCGCTCCGTGGAATGTAAGCTTCAGGCTGATAGTAATCGAAGTAGGACACGAAATACTCGACTGCGTTATGCGGGAAAAAGTTTTTGAACTCCGAATATAGTTGCGCCGCGAGAGTCTTGTTATGACTCATGATCAGCGTCGGCTTGCCGTGATTTTTGATCAGGTTCGCCATCGTGAAGGTTTTCCCCGAACCGGTCACCCCGAGCAGCGTCTGGTGCATGTTTCCGGCGGCGAGCGATTTCGTAAGTTTCGCAATCGCCTGCGCCTGGTCACCCTCAGGCTGGTAGTCACTTTCGAGTCGGAATGGCATCTACGCACTTCATAATCCAGATCTTCCGGACCGCGAAATTTATTTCGCCTGTTGCCGCGCCCACCACTCGCTTTTGAGCAAACCCCAATCACTTAACACACGCTGCTGCCGCGAAAACCCCGCTTGGACCAGTGCTGCATCAGGCGGGTGCAATTTTCCTGTCTGCAAGCCGCAGACTTTCTTGAAGAACACATACAACAGCGCGAGGATCAACCTGCTCCGCAAGCCAGCGGCCCTTCCTTCTGCAACTTGGAAATCTGCAAGTAACCAGTTCGCTTCGGGCGTGGCCATCCTTTCCAGATTGGAAATGACTATCGCTAACTGATCTTCGGTGAAGCAATCGAGGAAAAAGTTCGTGACTATCAAGTGAAAGCTCCCGGTTTGGCCGTTCCACGTCATGAGATCCGCAATGACAAATTCTACACTCGCCCCGGTCGGAACATTGCGCCTTGCCACTTCGAGCATCTTTGCGCTGGAATCCACTACCACGGTCTCAGCATTTGGAAATTTTTCCATCACCGCAGCCAAAGTGCGCCCATGGCCTTCGCCTGCTAACAAAATTCTGATGGGAACGGGGATTTCTCCTAACAATGCTGTCCGACATCGCTGCAATTTACCACCTGCCGTGAAGAACTCCATCGCACGATAAAACGGTGCCAGCCGATCAAAACTCATCGGTAAATGAAAATCAACGAGTGCCTTCGTAAATGGTAACAACGCCGCCCGTGATAGGACTGGCATCGGTTTTTTCAAATCCGCAAGTTTCTAGCAAGTCGGTCATATTCCTGCCAGAGGGAAACGCTTCGATAGATCCGCCGAGGTATTCGTAGGCGTCTTTTTGGCCAGTGAGCCAGCCGGCCATGTGCGGCAGAACATGGTGGAGATACCACCGGTAAAGCCTACGCAGAATGCCAGTGGGAAGGGAAAAATCGAGGATCAACAGACGCCCGCCGGGCCTGATTACTCGGTGCATTTCCCGCAGTGCGGCGGGGTAGTCCGCCATGTTCCGCAGGCCGAAGGCGACCGTGACCACGTCAAACTCTTCGTCCGCGAATGGAAGTTTGAGGGCATCTGCAACGACGGTTTTCAACATTCCGCGACTGGCGGCGTGCGCGAGCATTTCTGCACAGAAATCGGAGGCGATCACGTCACACTGCGGACATTGGTCCTGCACTTCCAAGGCGAGATCACCGGTGCCGCTTGCCACATCTAGCAGCCGAGCGGGGTTCCATTTGCGAATGCGGGCCGTGACGATTTTCCGCCAAATGATGTCCATTCCGCAGCTCAGCACATGATTGGTGAGCACATAACGATCGGCGATCCGCGCGAAGGCATCATGGACATAAACGGCGTCTGGCATGCCGTATGGGTAAACCGGATGAAATTTCCGACAAGTGCGAATTACGCGCCAATCGGATGCCAAGTGGTTTTGGCTTCGAGATGATCGCGGATTTCGTAAAGCCCTTGGGAATTTGAAGCGAACCAGTCGGTCGCGGTTTCTGAGGGGATGAGCTTGAGGCGCTTCACGCTATCGGCAGCGCCGATTTGCAGAGTTTTACGTTCATCCAAATCCGCAACGGCAGCGAGCCCGCGAAGGTGGGCGTGGGTGGCGAAGGTCGGGATGAGTTCATCGCGCTGGCCGGTGAGCAGATTGACGACGCCGCCAGGAAGGTCGCTAGTCGCGAGCATTTCGCCTAGCAGAATAGCCGGATAGGGTTGGGTGGTGGAGGCGAGGGCGACGACCGTATTGCCACCGGTGATGGCTGGCATGATGAGGGAAAGCAGACCTAGCAGGGGAACCTCGTCCGGTGCGACGATGCCGATGATGCCCATGGGCTCGGTGACCGTGAAATTGAAATGTGAGGATGCGACCGGGTTTACGCTCCCGAGAAGGGCTTGGTACTTATCCGTCCAGCCAGCGTAATGCACGATCCGCTCGATGCTGGCTGCGACCTCGCGGTCGGCTTGGGCACGGATACCGCCACCCAGGAGGATGGCACTGCTCATTTCAGACGCGCGCGCCTCTAACATTTCCGCAAGGCGATAGAGAATTTGTCCACGATTGTAGGCATTGCGTGCGGACCAACCGGGGCCCGCTTTGGCAGCCGCTTCCACCGCATTTCGCAGATCCTTGCGGGTGCAGAGGGGGATGTTGGCGAAAAATGTGCCCGCTGCATCATTTAAAGCAGCGACACGACCACTCTCGGAACGAATGAAACTGCCACCCACGTAGCATTTCGGGGTTTTGGTGATAGGTAGGCGGGACATCTGAAGTTCTGGGAATGAGATCGGACAACAGGATGGTTATTTCAAGTGGAATTCCAATCACAAATGTTTAAACTCAAAGAAGGTGTCCAATTATCATATCACAGCGCCTACAAAAATGCCACCCAGGTTTCCCCGGGTAGCATTTAGCAGACGGGCAACCGTTACCCAAAAATCAGAATGTATAATCGACTTCGATCGAGAATTGGGTGGTGGTAGGAGCAGCTTTGCCATTCTGTCCACCCGTGAAGGGATCGCCCTCCGACTCGAAATGTGCCAATTTCGCAAGGGCGCTGAAATTGTCGTCAAACTTCTTCGCGAGCACGGAATCGATTTCATAACCGTAACCTGCGGAAACTTCATCATCCCCGAAGGCATGCACCACGTTCGTCCACTTGATGCCATAGAACAGGGGAATCGTATGGGATAAATAGACGTCGGTGAGTCCGTTATGGGTTCCTTCAATCCGTCCGCCGATGAATGCATCTGCATAACCATTATAGGCATGCACGGTGGCCAGTGGGGTTTTGAATCCTGCGTCGAGATGCTCAACTCCCAGCGTGATCGATTGCGTGCCAAATGCTTTGGTCACGGTTGCATGTTCGTAGAAAGCGGTATCCTCACCCGCCACGCCTGCCTTGTCTTGATAGGCGAGTTCACCATAGAGCGTAAGGTCCCATACTTTGCCTTTAGCCGTGACACCGAAGGTATTGTTATCCCAGTTCCCCCGATTTTCAAAATTCATGATATAGGCGTAACCACCGAGCGTAAGCCCTTTGATGCCTGTATATGAAGCGTTGAAAAGGCTTACTTGCGACTGAATGTCTTCGACGTTAGAAGTTTTTTTATAGTTATCAAGCAGCGGCCCATCGGCATCGGAGCCGAAGATTCGATTCACCTGACTGATATATGCAAAGTTCAAAGTCAGTGCATCGATCGACTTATTAGATAATGAAAGCGCATCGAAGGTTTGTTCGTTTTGTCTCCAACCCACGTTACCGATGAAGGCTGCGTTGTCATAGATAATACGTTGACGCCCGATCTTTGCGGTAGTGTCGAATCCTTCATACTGCAGATAGCCTTGGTTAAACTCATTGGTCTCTGGATCGGCAATCACCGTGTTTTTAGGATCAAAAGGTGATGCGCCGACGGCACCACCACTGTAATCATCGATGGCAGCTTGGGTGAATTCTCCTTCGATAAAGGCGCTGAAGCCGTTCCATTTCATGGTCTTTAGTCCCAGACGTTCGCGAAAAGTGAAGGCATTGGATGAATCCAAAGGGTCCACATTTCGGAACTCGTAACGGGCGCGGATATCAATCGTTGGCTTGATCCAAGGTTCCGGTTTGGCGGCTAGCGTCGTTTCTAAGTCAGGTGCGCCAGCATGGAGCAGGCTCGCGGTTGATAGAAAAATCAGTGCTTTTGTTTTCATGGATGGTTGGTGTGAGATAAGAGGCAAGTTGAATGGAACTCGTCCACATCTCATACAGCGCGATCCTTGCCAGCTCGTCGGCGGTCGGACTTTTATGTGTGAAGGGTATTTACCGTCACCATGAACACGGGTCATCCGCTTTTTAGGCGGGTGAACCATTTTGCAGAATCACCATCGGCACGGTGCCGGATCATGGGGAGCGATCCGTTAGGCCCTGACCCAAACAGGGTGGGGGACTTGTGTCATCCTCTCAAGGCATTCCGTTCTGGATGAACTTTACCAAATCGCCGCGGGTTTTGGAAAGATCTGGGGGATTCAGATAGAACATATGACCTCCATCATACGAAGTGGTTTGGATGTTCCTTCGGACACTTTCTGGCAGGTCTAATAAATGCCTGATAGAATAAGCGACGCCCTCTGGCGGTGTCGCAAGATCGGTGTAGCCGCCCATCACGAGAACTTTTAAATGGGGATTATCACGCATGGCCATTGCAAGGCGCTCGCTGAGATTTACCACTTCATTCGTGGTATTCCAACGCCAAGGCTGGACTTTCGATGTTAGGATTTCGTAAGGTTGATCCTCTTTATAGCCGAGCTCCCGCCCCAGGTAGTCCAGCATGGCGGTGGAAAAAGCTCCGTAAGCAAGGGCATACGAAGGATCATAATCGGGCAGGGGGGCAGCTTTGTCAGTGGCATCCCAGGCCACGCGGGCATCGAAACGACCCAGAACTTTGCCTTCTTTGCGCAGGAGCTCACCCCGAAAAAATGTCGCGTCGATCCGGAGGTCGTGTGCCAGCCAAGTCGCGGCATCGATCCCTGTGAATCTTGCGAGTTTCCCAGCCAGTGCATTGCGGGTTTCGGCATCGAGATCATTTCCTTTGATTAAGGCGGCGGCGTATTCGCCAAAAGCAAACGCCTTGCATTCCTTGACCATGGCATCGCGGTCGCCCTGAATTTTCTTGTGAAAATGAGCCACACCCGTGAAAGAAGGCATGTAAACGGTATAAGCTAAATCGTTTCCCTGAGCGGGCTGGAGGGTGGAAAAATCAAGGAGCGACGACAATAAAACCACGCCGTTGAGACTCATTCCGTAGCGCGTTTGAAGGTGATTGGAAAGACCTGCAACACGGATCCCACCGTAGGATTCTCCGAGTAAGTATTTGGGCGAGGACCATCGGTCATGTTCGCTGACCCAACGCCGGATGAAGTCGCCGACAGATTCGATGTCCTCGTCCAGCCCGTGGAAGTCGCCAGGTTTCGTGTCTTTCTCCGCACGGCTGTATCCGGTGGAAACTGGATCGACAAAAACGAGATCGCACACATCGAGAATGCTGAGCGGGTTATCGCCGACGTGAGCGGGCGGAACAGGAGGCAAAGTGCCATCACCCGGTAGTTTGACAATTTTCGGGCCCAACACACCGATGTGCAGCCAAACCGAAGAAGATCCGGGCCCACCGTTGAAAGCGAACATGACCGGCCGAGTGGACGGGTCTTTCACATCGCTGCGCACATAACTGACGTGAAAAATCGAGGCTCTTGCCTTGCCATCGTCTTGCTTGAGCTGAAGTTTCCCCGTGCTTACTTTGTAGGGCACTTTTTTGCCCTCGATGGTGATGCTGAATTCGCGGGTGATCGGCTCACTGACCTTTGCTTCCGGCGCGTCTTTTTCAGGGGCGGCGGTTGGCTTTTCGGCATCGGTAGCACCAGACGCAGACAAAGTGATTCCAATTAAAAAAGGGAAAACAAAACGCATGGGCGCAGCGTAACCGTAATTCACGGCTTGTCGATGGCTGTTGGGTGCACGGTTGGAACGTCATGAATCCCTCATCGCATCGACTTCGGCGCGGACCATCTTGACCAACTCCGGTGGCGCGATGACCTTTGCTTGACTGCCGAAACTCAGAACCCATCGCAAGACTTCCTCAAGCCGACCGATTTCAAACCGCACTTCGATTCGACTTCCTTTTCCGTTTAGTGGGAAAATTTCTTGGGTGGGGTGCCATCGGCGCTCCTGTGCCAATCGAGCCGCGTAGTTTTTCAGCTCCACACGCACCAACTGCCGCGAATAATCGCCAACCACACTCCAAATCCCAAACGATTGTTTGATGTGGTCGCCGCCATTAAACTCAAGCGGTCGATTGAAATTTTTGTTGGTAAGTTTCAAACGGGACATTCTCGGCAAGGCAAAAGTCCTTAAAGCATCGCGCTCTAGGTCCATGGCGATCAGATACCAACCACCGTCAACCTCTCCCAAATGTAGCGGTTGAACCTTTCGGAGCTCACCAGTCTCCGCTCCTAGTTTTCTGTAATAAAACAATATAACTAATTGGTTTAGAATAGATTGAGCAATTTCTCCAAAGCGTTTTACATCCGTTGATCGTTGTTCAACCGTCTTGCGAGAAAAAGCGGCATCGAGGTCCGCCCATGCAAACTCAATTTTGCCGGACATGCCGCGAGTTAGGTCGGCGAAAACTTTATCCATCACTTTCGCCATGGGCGTCCCACGTACGGATTCCAACGCCGTGCGAGCAAGAAACAGTCCAGCGAGCTCCTCGGCAGTCGTCTGGAACACAGGAAAGGCCGAGACGTCTTCGTCATAATAGTAACCGTGGAGGGAGTCTGCGTATTTGACAGGGAGCTTCAGTTCATCACGCATGAATGTGATGTCCCGCTGCACGGTCTTGCGCTTCACGCAGAATTGCTCAGCGAGCTTAGTGCAGTTCGGATACGAGCCACTCAAAATTGCAGAGTGAATTTCATAAATTCGATACAGCGGCCGCCGCGTGACACCCACTCGGTGATCCGCGTCTTGCATTAGGTTTGCAATGTCGTTTTGGAGGCGATTCATGTCGGAAAATTTAGCAACACAGGCAAATCCGACCAGCCCAGATACTAGCAATCTCCCTATTTATTACTTGTGACAATATATGTAATGCGGAATGAATAAAGTTGACAATCAGGCTTGCGAATGTTTGTGAGCTGGCCTAGATTTCCCGCGTTGAAGCGTTTCGGTCTAAGTTCCGTTTCGACCCCGCCCCGGTGAGCCTTCGACCTCACCGGGGCATTTTTTTGTTTTGACGTCTGAGGTGTTTCGGCGTTAGTTCTGATCTAACGCAAGTTGCGTTGTCCGGTGTCGAAGCTGGGCGGGTGTCGAAGCCCGAAAAAAACAAGACCATGAAACTAGACCGATCAGGCCGCACGGCCATTTTGATAAATCGCATGCCCTGCGGTCGCCACCTTGGCAACCGGGCATGATAGTGCAAAACGATTCGGGTGTTTCGTGTTTGGCTGAAGGCGCGTCGGTTGCCATTGTGGCTGTCGGCTCTAACATTGATCCGGGTCCTTGTGATCTCAACTGGGTTTTGCGGCAAGCTCATGACCGCAACAAACTTGTCAAGGGTAAGCGCATTCCCGAATTTGTTCCGTCCGAACGTTCGATTGCTCGCAAGCCGATTCAGTTCGCGTCTGGCCAATTTTTTAGACCTTCGACGGCTACGGCTGAAAAATTGCTCGTAGGTGACCGGAAAGAACAGAAGCAGGGGCGGCGGTTGTCCATAACAGGTAACCGACCGCCTAGCTCTGTTATCCATGTTCGGCGTTACACAAAGCCTTGTTGGCTAACATCTTCCGGTGTTAACCGCAAGCGGAAGCTTATCGAGTCAAAGGGTTTGCCTTGCATGAAAAACTGGCGGTTCATGACTCTAACCGTTGATCGTGAATTGCATCCTTGCCCTCTCGGTGCTTATCTGCACGGCTCTGACCATATGCGCCGCTTTATGGATGCATGTCGGAAGCATAAAATTTGGAAAGTTTCCTGCAAGTGGGCTTGGAAGTTAGAATTCCATTCGGATTGGCAAGGATTCCCCCACTGGCACTTGTTTCTTGGGCATAGGATGAAGTTTACGCATAAACAGCTTGCACAAATTAATCAATTTTGGGGAATGGGTCGTACTGAGGTCCAACGGATAGAAGGATCTCGTTTTGGTTATGGTTTCAAGTATGCTTTCAAACCTGTAAGCATGGATTGCCACGATGGCGACGAGGAATCTTTTGAACGCCTAGCCCCCGATTGGTTTTTGGATTACGTTGGAAGTAAAACAGTTAGTGTCAAGCTAGAGGATGGTTCATCTGTCGAGTCAGAGAAACCGACGACCTTCAAGCGTGTTAGATTCTGGCAAACTAGCAAAGGATTTTACACCGGAAAAAAGGGCGAAAGTCGCCCACCAAAAGCACAAAAAACTTGGGCCGTCCCGATGACCGTTCGCGAAGTTCTTCATGCCGATTCAAGAACTGTTCAAGTCATTGCTCGAACAAGTTGCGGGAAATATAAAGCCTCAATGTGTGCTGCTCTTGATCGCACTGCTGAAAAACTTTGGAACCTGATAGGTTTCGATATAGTCATGGGTGCAGCTGTCGGGCTTGCCTGTTTCTCCTATGTTATCCCGACTGATAGACTAACAACTGACAAAAAAACAAAATGGCAACTACAAACATTAATGACCCGGAATCACCTAAGTCTCAGACAAGCCGTGAAATTGCAGCAAGCGGGGGAAACCTTGCGGACCTGTTAGCCGCTGCGGGGAATGGTATTCGGATTACCGGCATCGTGCTAGTTGTTGATGAGGCAATCGAGCGGTCCGGCGTGTCCGGGAAGGGCAATAAATATGCCTTCGCATCGCGTGAAATGCAGATTTTCACCGGAAATAAAACCGTTATCTGTAAACAGCAGGGCGAACTTGGAACAAAATTTCCCGATGTTAGGCCTGCTGAAGTCAGAACTTTTAAAATAATCTCTGTTAGGATGAACGGAACAACTCCTGTCTTCGAGCTAGCGGTGGAAATGGTCTAATCTGTTCAAACAACAATCAACTTTTCCATGAAATTATACATTGTTACCGGAAAGCTCTATCAAAGCGCTGAATTAGCCTCCTCGAGTGAGGAATTTCCCGAATATGTAACGCTCGAATATGAGGCCGAATGCTTAACAGCTTTGGATGCTATTGTTAAGACTTTCGAGATGGTCGGGGTTCATCCTGATCGTGTCGAGATTACTGGCGTTGTTCTTTCCGATTAGCAAAAACCCTAGTTGCGGGTGCGCGAAGCGCCCCGCGACTAGGGTTTTCCTTTCCTTGTTTAATAAAACCTTAACTGACAATCCAATCACTTCTCCAATGTCCGATCTCTCAGATTTTTACAAAGAGTCATACGGTTTACATATTTGCGCCTGTTGCGAGTTGCCTAACGCACACCGTGACATATCAATTTGGTTGCCAGATGGTAGGGTCGTTTGTGATACTTGCGTCGAATCCGGTGTGCCATTAGATGATCTTTACGACGAGCAACCCGAAAATCAGCCCCATTATGGAGGACAATTTGTTAACTTGTTCGAAGATTATGGCACAAAACCCTGTGAAAATTGCGGCCACCCTACTGAGCACGAGGATCGCGTTAAATCCCGTGATAGTGGCATGAACCTTTGTGGTCCTTGCTTGTTAGAGATGCTTTCGGATTCGGGTCATGGCCCCCTTGATACGGATGATGTCGATGATTTAGATGATTATTGAAACTTTCAAATTTCCCTCCCCGGTGAGTCGAGCAAAGGGCTGTTGATTCCACCGTCCAGCCGTTCCACCGGGGAGGGGCACAATAATAAAATAATGGATTGGACAGCATACAACTTGGCAATTTCTTTGCACTTTCCTGCAATCATTGGGCTAACCCTTTGGCGTTACATTCGGCTTTCGTTGGCTGCTGCTGTAACCTCTTAAAATTTCGGGGTGGCAAAAGTTCCACCTCAAACCTCGGGGTTGGCCGCTGGCTCCGTTGTAAAGAAATGCGGCGCTTTAAAAATATGAAAAACAAATTGAAAACGTCGGGCCTTGTTAGCAAGGCAATCGTGGCTGTGGCAACCTCTGCTGCTCTTGTAGGCGCTGCAATGGCTGATGGGCTGGATGCTACCTCCGCCACTACGGGTATCACCACAGCGAGCGGTTACGCAACTACTGTCTTGGCTTCTGGCCTTGGCTTGGGCGTGATCTTCCTCATCGGTCGGGTCCTGCGTCGCGGAATGCGCTCCGCGGGCTGAGACTAAAACGGGCGGGCTTCGTTTCGGCGTTGCCCGCCCTAACTTTGTTCAACATGTATAATGACAACCGAGCAAACTCTAGAGCTGTTATCTCACGTCGAGGACTGCCGCATTGTGCTTTCCTTCATTTCAGGCACTTTAACCTGTGCCTTGTTGTTTTTTGCTTACACTTGGGCGGCTCATTGATTTCAAACGGGCAAGAGGGCTTTGCTTTTTCCGCAACTCAAGCATCTGCCGGAGGGGTTGGCAATTATTGGGGATATTGCGGCAACACAGTCACCTTTACCGTGCCTAACACCGGGGTTTACGTCGATCTTACCGGGAGTGGCAACTATGTTTTAAAGACAGCAACTTTTTCGGTCGGCGGTGACTACCCCACGTTTTATGATCCTAACTATTATCACATCATAAGTTGGTCAGGTCTAAGTGCTAGCAACCCGGTGACGGGAACAGCACCCGAAAAGAGTAAATTGATACGCTATAAGGCAACCTCATCCTCTACTCAGATTTTTGATGTTAATATAATCATGCCAGCGGTATCCGTGGCGATTACTTACATAGCAGGGCAAGGATCTAGCTCACACTATCTTAATCGGGCTCCCCAACAATGGTCCCTTGGCGCAACTGGGGCACTTCGCACTACTGGCCCAAATAAAGAGTTGTTTTTGGCCCTCCTTAACAAGACCGGAAGCAACTTGTTGCTCGGTTGGGGTGATAAAATGCTGCAACTCGCGCCCGGTGGCAATATCATTAGATACGACGGTCCCGTTGATGAGAAGGGCAGGCCAAGCGTTGGGCCATCCGATTTTAACGGTGCCTTGGTAACGGGTAGTGACGGCAAAAATTATGTTGTTGGGGTCCTCGAGTCATCAACCGTCAATCCCGGGGGTTATGCTTGGCATGCTCCAAGTCCATCCGCCTATCCAACCGCACCTGCACCCGGTGGCGATCAAATACGAGTCACGGACGGTGCAACCGGGCCTGTTATTGGAATGACCCATAGCAATGGCGGTGCCGATTACATTGTCCTTCCAACTGGCATGACTTCGGCTGCATCAAATACCGGCGGTGGGACTGCTGTCCTTTCTGATCCTACGCAGCCAAAGCCCGTCCAGACAACGAGTAACAGCACGTCAAACAGCACCACGTCTAACACAACTAACAACTCAAACGTTAGTAACACTACAATCATTAATAACAATTCTACTCCAAGCGTAGCGGCAGCTCTTGCGGGCAATGAGGGCGGGGCAAACGCAATTTCATACGATGCCTCTGGTGACTTGGGCGATTCCTCGGGCACTCCCTCGGGCGACCTCAAGGGCAAGTTAGATTCCACTCGGTCGGCCATCAATACGACTTTCGGTGCAAACTCATTTAAGCTACTTTCCCAGGGTACAATTCCGAAAGTCACGACCTATCCATTCATCATGAATTTAGGTAGCTGGGGCACAATCAGCCGCACGGTTGACTTTTCTCAAACTCCGTTCCCTGAATTTCGCGCTGCCTGTTTGGTTGTCATGACTTTCGGCCTCGGAAACTCTCTTATGAAACGTCTAACAATCTAATATAATGGGAATACTTTGGCCTTTGATTCTAATTGGCAAGTTTTTGCTCAATTCCGAGAAAGCAAAAAAATATGGCGGTGTTTTGTGTGCTGCCATTTTGTGGCTTTGTGGGACAATACAGTATTGTATCTCTGAAGTGCTTTCTAGCTTTGCCGGGATGTTAACCTCTATCGACACGCAGGCTTTCCGCAATGTGTCGTTCGGCTCAATCGAATATGTAGGATATGTCAACGCATTTATTCCGGTGAGCGAATTTATTGGCTTGATGTCCATTTACCTAACAATTTGGGCAACCGTGATTTTACTGCGTTGGATTAAGTCATTTATTCCCACCATGGCAAACTGATATGATCCAAATCGTTACTGGCAAGCTAGGTGCCGGAAAAACCCTATACACCGTGATGATGATGTTTGCTTCGTTGTGCCGTGGTGCAACTGTTTGCACAAATATTGCTGTGAGCTGGGAAGAGATGGCTTCTCTCGCATTGAGGCAAAAGCGTATCGTTTTGGATCCCGCTCAACTCCTCAAGATCAATCCCGAATCCGATAGAAACTGGCAAGAGAAAATTCCCTTTGGTGTGGATGGGTCCTTTGTTGAGGTGTATCTTGATGAAATCCACTTGTTTTTTAACGCTCGCGATTGGGCAAAAACAAACACCGAAAGCAGGGGCTTGTTGTCATTTCTAACGCAATCACGAAAAGCGCGTGTCAATGTCACTTTCATTGCGCAAGAGATCACCACGATCGAAAAACAATTCCGGGTTTTGGCTGAGTGGGAGCTTTACATTGTGAGTTCCTCACATATTCCCCTCGGACCTTTGGGCACCCTTCCGTTTAAGTTTTTCATTTGTTCCCAGCGCGATGCTCAAAACGGCATCCTAATTAAGAAGAGTTTCAAGGGGTATAAAAGGGAGTTTTTTAAGCTCTATGGTTCCTTTACTTTTTTGGATTCTGAGATGCAAAGCCTATCGGAAAAAGCGCGATACGTAAGCCGATTCAAGCTGTCAAAGATAGGTTTCTTTGCGTGGCTGTTACTGCCCTTCCAAAGCATGGCAGTTAGGTTCAAATTAAAACAACCCGGTTCTCCCTCATGAGGCTTATTCTTATACTGTTAGCTGTAGTCGGTTTGGGTTTCGCAATTTGGAAGGGCGCGGTTTTCAAAGCTTCAGGTAGTGTTATGGGTTCAGGCATTTCCAAGCTAACCGCTCCCGGTCCGGGTTCTTTAGCAAGTTCGATTGCTAACAGCACTAACCTTCCAACTGCTCCAACTGGGACGAAAGATTCTCCATTTAAGGGCGTTGTTGGGAAGGACGGAAAAGACCCTCTGGAGATATTTAGTCGCACTTATAAGTTCCGTTTTCGTGAGCCTCCAGTTGTTGGAGATTTGGCTGTCGCTTCCACTTTGGGGTGTTCCGTTTCTGCCGATACTGTGAGCGGCATTGTGCTGGTTGCTGGTAAGCTCTCATCCGTCGATATAGTCTGCCGCTACTTGGAGTCTATTGACGTCTGTCCCGGTTCCTGCTCGGTGCAATCATGGGCTGTATATGTCGATAAGTCCGCGCAGAAGGGTTTCGATCTTGTTGCGGCTCTTGGCGATGTCCTCAAGACTGGTGATAGTCTTACGATCGGTAGCCGGGGCTTGACTTTGGATGTTGGTGGCGACGCCATAAGTGTTGCTTTGAATGCTATTTGTGATGGAACCGTGGTCGAGGTTGTGCAGCGCCCGCACGTGCAATTAAGGCACGGTCTATTGTCCACCGTCGAAAGCATTCAGGAAATTCCTGTCCCGAATACAGCCGTGTCTCAAGGGATTGCTCAAACCTCGGTCGAATACCGGAAAGTTGGCTTGCAGCTAGGTGTTACACCTTACTTTTTGGCAAACAATCGTCTGAGGCTTGCAATCACTCAAACCAATGGATTGCTTGGCCGCAATGTTAGGATCGGTGAAAATGAAGTTCCTATTATTGAGAGTCAGACTGTCACTTCTTCGGTCGAGATGTCGGTGGGGCAGACAGTCGTTCTGGGGGGGGTTTCAACGCTCCGGGAAAGGACTGTCAAAGGGCTGCTTCGTAGTTCTAAGGAGATTACTGAGGGCTCTTTGTATGTCATTGTATCAACGTGCTACGATGCACCAAAGGCCATCCCTGTATCAGACGTTTTGATTCCACTTTCCGCCCATTCTCCGCCTTTAATACCGCATCGCGAATCCCCTGATGAATGGATAGATGACCAGCTACTTCCGAAAAAAGGGTGGGAGTTGCAAGAACGTGAATTGATACGCTCGAAGTTGTTTAAATGATTCTCATGAAAAAGAATAGTTGTGGGGGATACATGAGCTGGTGGGCCGCAAGACAGCGCTCAAATGATCCTCTTCGTTCGGAGTGGGCCGCTTTTCAGTCTCGTTCCTCGGTTGAGCAGTTTGTGTTTCTTTTTGCTCGGCCTGTTCAGCTAGAATTCATTTTCCAGCCTTAGTTATTGCTAACAAGAAATCGCCTCACGCCATCGCGTGATTCCTAAAACTTGAGAACTGCGCCAAATTTGCAACTCTCCGGCATGTTTCAAAAAATCTGCCTTGGTATCTGTGCGGTTTCCTCGTCGATCACAGCTATTTTCTGCCTCTGGATTGCATTTCAAATGATGTATTTGGGTCATGAAATTCAAAAGACTATTTCCGGTGATCTTAGTTTTTCCGGCCAGTCATTGCCGCCTGTCACTACCACAGCGGAGATGGAAAAGGAACGATCTGAAATAAAGCGCCAGCTTGACCAGCGGGCAAAATCCAAGCCTTGAAGCCCGGAGGGTTCACTGGATCGAAACTAGCGGGCCTTGGTGCCTGTTCTTTGCTGGCGCAATGTGAACCGCTAGCGCGTGCGATAGAGAGGCTGGGGCCGCACCCCACAACGTCGAGCTTGGTTTGCGGCACTAACTGTCGCCCTGCCAATGCATGCAAGGAGAGAGGTTGCCCATCCGGCTCAATAGATCTTAATTTCTTTTCGTTCTGCGTTCCTAAAACTGCGGAATTGCTTTTAATTACGTCTTGCTAAACTGTTTCTATCTATTAGAAATGTGCTAGAGGTAAGGCATATGAGCGAAAGGGAGCTAACGAGCAAGGAACGAAACCAATTACAGGCTTGGGATCGCTTTCACAGCGATGAATGCGGGGTCTATCCATCCACTCTCGCCGCCATGAAAATCGGCATCACCACGAGCGGACTGTATCAGGCGGGCGAGCGGGGGTGGATTAAATTTTTTAAGGTGGGTCGTGACCGGTGGTATGGTCGAAAGAGTGTTTCGAGGTATCGCCAAAAAAAAATTGCAGGTGGAAACTGGCAAACTTTTCGATCCGATCAACCTCGCGACTGTTCCGAAAATGGCTTCGATGAAAAGGGCGATTGGTCACCGATTGAAAAGTGAACTAAATTCGTTGTTTAAGTGCTAGGTATTCCGCTTATGTAACTCATTGGTTTTGTTCACTATATGTAATGCGGAATTCAATGGTAGTGGGTCAGTTTGAATTTTGTTCGTCGCCGTATCGAATCCCCGCCTTCCGTTGTTCCATCGGTGAGCAACGTCTGACTCACTTTCCGGTGAGCTTTGTCACGGTGGCGGCGTCCACGGTGAAGCTGCCGGTGCCGAAGGGTTTCGCTGCCTCGCCGGCAGCGATTTGGTATTCGAAGGCTTTGATCGGCTTTTCATTTGGGATGCTGGACATCAGATAAACTCGGATGGTCATCACTTCTTTGCCGGTGCCTCCTTCCAGCTTTTTAATCGCGTATTGCACTTCATTCGGGCCATCGGCAGCGCCGCCGATGACCACTTCCGCGTCTTTTGCGTTTGCGAAGCGGTGATGGCTAATCTTGTTGACCTGCACTTTGACTTCCCGTCCCGGGCAGAAAACATAGACTTTCGCCACGTATTTTGCCGGATTGGCGGTGATCGGCGTGGGCGGCACTTGTCCTGAAGGCTGGGCCTCGGGAGTTTCCTTTAAATATTTCAAATTGCCTGCTGCCAATTCCTTGCGAACCTCCGGCAAACCGGTCAAATTCACATAATCCGCCCGGTCGTAGAGCCATCCCCCGCTGCCGCGCACGAATGAGAGCACTAGCAGATTCTCGCTGGGCTCGCCGCCGACACCAAAGTCGATTTTTCCAAAGTAGGAAGACTTTGCGGTCGGGCCATTTTGTTTGGCATCGAGAAATTTGAGCCCCTGAAGGCTCGGTGGAGGCGCGGGAAGCTCGAATACCGAGGCTGGAAACGGCATTTTCTGTGAGACGATCAAATTGCGGACCTCCACTCTGCGGTGCTCCGCCGTGATGCGCTGCCAAGCAGATGGGTCGCGGCGGATCATCGCCTCGCGCCAAGCGTTGTAGGTGGTTTCCAGCGCGGGACGCAGATCTTCTTGCGCAGATGCGACAGCGCTTAAAATCAGCGAAAACGCAAAAATAAGTCGGTTCATGCGCGAAACGATTGGACAAGTTGGCTCGTTTCACAACAAACAAATTGCAGGCCGATTCGATTGATTTTGGCATTCATGGAGTGATGAGCAGTATTTTGCAGAGGGTAGCGCCAATTGGCGAAGCGCGTGATCGGGAAATCCTGAAGGACGCAGCAACCTATGTTTACGAACAGCGCGACCAAGGCGATCTCTTGGCGCATGTGTTTCTTCCGGAAAACGCAGGGACGGAGCCGCGTCCTGTGATCGTGTTTTTTCACGGTGGATTTTGGGATTCTCCCACGCCAACGCAATTTGTCCCCCACTGCCTGCATTTTGCCAGTCGAGGCGCGGTTGCTGTGGCTGCCGAGACGCGGACATCCGCCAAGCATGGCACGGGGCCGTTAGAAGCGATCGAGGACGCGCGGACTTTGATCCGCTGGTTGCGCCATAATTTTGACACTTTCAATCTGGATCCAGAACGCCTAACGATCGGCGGTGCAGGCGGTGGCGCGTTTCTAGCCTTACTGACTGCCATGCCGAAGGCCAAAGATCTGCCACCGATGGATGGTCTAACGTGTACCCCGCAGGCCCTGATTTTGTTCAGCGCCTTAGTCAACACCGCTGGAAAAGGCCCTGCGGCTGAGCGTTTCCCAGACGCTAAAACTGCCAAGCGACTGAGTCCGACAAACCTAATGCGGCGCAAGCTGCCTCCGATGCTTTTTTTCCATGGAAAATCTGACCGGATTACGCCGTTTGAGGAAGTGGAGAAATTCCGTCGCCGATTGCGCTGGCGTGGCAATAGCTGTGAGCTGATCGACTTTATCAAAGCGGATCACAGTTTCTTCAATTTTAACGTCAGCCATAAAAATTTCGAGGTCACCTTGGGGGCTGCTGATCGTTTTCTCGTGGAGCGAGGACTGCTGCCGCCGGAAGAAGATTCGGAGATGTCATCTTCTTCATAGGTGACTCAGCGTTAGGCATATTTCCTGCTTGGCTGTATCGGTGACCTGCCGTTTATTTCGCGCTCCGCCCGGCGCTTTAACCAGGCCTTGTATTTCGAATTCTGATGAACGCGTTCTATCACTCCAGCACCCCCCTCGTTCCCGGCTCCTTGCACCGGCTTTCACAAGAACACGACAATTGCGGCATGGGCGCGATCGCCCATTTGAAGGGAAAAGCGAGCTATCAGATTCTCGATTATGCGCTCACTTCTGTGTGCTGCATGACTCACCGCGGCGCAGTCGATGCGGATATGAAGACCGGTGATGGTTCCGGCGTCCTCACTCAGATCCCCCGCCCGCTGTTTCGCAAAGCGGCGGAAAAACTCGGATTTACGGTCGAAAATGATGCGGATCTAGCAGTCGGAGTGTTCTTTTTTCCAGCTGAAAATGCCAATGTGATTTCAGAGATCCGAGAAATTACCCGGGATGTGATCGGAAAACGTGGCATCACCGCCATCGGCTGGCGCGAGGTGCCTGTCGATCCAGATGCGCTCGGGAAAATCGCCCTTGTTAGCCGACCGCAGATCGAGCATCTGCTGATGATTCGTCCGGCGGATATGACTGCAGACGATTTTGAGAGAAAACTCTATCTTTGCCGCCGGGAGATCGAACATCGCACCAGGTCGATCCAGAGCTTTTACATACCGACATTTTCGAGCCGACTGATCTCTTACAAAGCCCTCGCCATGCCTGCCGCACTGCGGGCGTTTTACCTAGATTTCAGCGATCCAGATTACCAAGTCGCCATCGCACTGTATCACCAGCGGTTCTCAACGAACACCTTTCCAGCATGGCCCCTCGGGCAACCATTCCGTATGATGTGCCATAACGGTGAAATTAACACCGTCGAGGGTAACCGCAATTGGATGACCTCGCGCGAAGAGTTTTTTGCCTCGCCCGTTTGGGGTGAAGATATCGAGTTGGTGAAAAATCTCATCCGCCACGGAGAATCGGATTCCGCCTCACTCGATCATGCGCTCGAGCTGCTCATTCTTTCCGGTCGCTCGCCGGAGCATGCGATGTGCATGCTGGTCCCACCCGCTTATCGGAATGATCAGGACATCTCGGATGAGGTCCGGGCATTTTACCAATTCATCCGCTCATTCTCAGAGCCGTGGGACGGTCCGGCCGGCCTTGTCTTCACCGATGGCACGAAACTTTGCGCCTCGCTCGATCGCAACGGGCTCCGGCCGTCGCGCTACAAAATCACCGAGGACGGGATCCTTTACATCGGTTCCGAGGCTGGAGCGGTGATTCTCGACGATGCAACGATCGTTCGAAAGGGCCGCTTAGGCCCCGGACAAATGCTTTCCGCCAACACGGTCACGGGTGAGTTCAAATACGATCGCGAGATCAAAGAGGAGCTCGCCAAGCAAAAAACCTACCGCCGTTGGATCGACGATAACGCACTCGAACTCCGCAAGTTTGTATCACCGCAAGCACACGTTCCCGAGGTGGACTATTCACCGCTGGAACTCTCTCGTAATCAAGTCACTCACGGTATTTCTACGGAGGAACTGGACATGGTTTTTCCCCCTATGATGAAGAGCGCCCAAGAGGCAGTTTTTTCAATGGGCGATGATATTCCGCTCGCGATTCTCTCGACTCAGCCGCGACTTCTATACACTTATTTTAAACAATTGTTTGCTCAGGTGACGAATCCCCCCATCGACCCGATTCGTGAATGGGCGGTCATGTCACTCGGAGCCGGACTCGGGGTGGAGCGCAACCTCTTGGACGAAACCCCCCTGCACTGCATGACGGTCAGCTTGGACAGTGCGATCCTCTTTGAGCACCAACTTGAGAAGATCAAGCACCTTGAGGAGCATGGTTTCCCATCTGTGACAATCGACTGCACCTGGCTAAGCTCCAGCGGTGCCTCTGGCATGAAAGCTCGCTTGGATGAAATCTGCGCGGAAGCGGAAACTGCCGTCCGGGAAGATAACAATGTTCTGATCCTTTCTGATCGCGCCACCTCAGCTTCGCGCATCCCGATTCCCATGCTGTTGGCGATTGGCACGGTGCACCATCACCTCACCCGCATTCGCATGCGGATGCGGGCTTCGATCGTCTTGGAAACTGGCGAGGCTCGCGATGTGCATCAAATCGCCTGCTGTTTTGGATTTGGGGCGACTGCGATCTGCCCCTATCTCGGCTACGCCACCGTCCGCCAACTCGTTTCCGGGGACACAGGTAAAAACAAGCTCGGGGAGATCACCGCTCAAAAAGCGATGACCAATTACCGAAAGGCGCTCGAAAAAGGCATTCTCAAGATCATGTCCAAGATGGGCATCTCGGTACTGAACTCTTACCAAGGTGCGCAGACTTTTGAGGCCATCGGTGTCGGCCGTGAAGTAGTCGATTTCTCCTTCACAGGCGTCCCTTCAAAAATCGGCGGTGTGGGCTTCGTTGAAATCGCCGAAGAGTCAATCATCCGTCATCGGGCGGCATTTGAAACAGTCGTTTTAGAAGGCCAAACTCTTGACCTAGGCGACCCCGGTTACAACCGCTACCGCAAAGCAGGCGAGCGCCATGTTTATACCACGGAGGTCATCAAAAATTTCCATACCTACGTGAAATCTGGCCGTGCCGAGGATTACGAGGAATATGTTCGTGTATCGTTGGAATCCAAACCTGTAGCAATTAAAGATTTGGTCGATTTCGTCTCTGCAAGTAGCGGCCCGATTCCGCTCGAAGAAGTTGAGTCGATGGAGAGTATCCGCCGCCGTTTCACCACTGCCGCGATGTCCCTCGGAGCGCTTTCTCCCGAGGCTCACGAGACGCTTGCCATCGCGATGAACCGCATCGGCGGTAAATCAGACTCTGGCGAGGGCGGTGAAGATCCAGTGCGCTATAAGCCGTATCCTAATGGCGATTTTGCGCGATCCTACATCAAGCAGGTGGCATCGGGTCGCTTTGGTGTTTCGGCCTACTATCTCGTCAATGCTGCGGAGTTGGAGATCAAGATGGCCCAGGGCGCGAAGCCCGGTGAAGGAGGGCAACTTCCGGGCCATAAAGTGAATGCTTTAATCGCCCGTTTGAGAAACACCCAACCTGGAGTTCAGCTCATTTCACCGCCTCCGCATCACGATATTTACTCCATCGAGGATCTGGCGCAGCTCATTCACGACCTCAAAGAAGTCAATCCACGCGCTCGGATCACGGTGAAATTGGTGGCGGAGTCCGGCGTGGGCACTGTCGCCTCCGGCTGTGCCAAAGCGTCCGCCGACAATATCCTCATTTCCGGCCATGATGGAGGAACAGGCGCATCTCCACTTTCCTCCACCAAACACGCCGGCTCGCCATGGGAACTCGGACTTGCCGAGGCTCAGCAAACCCTACTCATCAATAATCTCCGCGACCGTGTCGTCCTCCGCACGGATGGTGGCATCCGCAATGGCCGCGACGTCGTGATCGCCGCGATCCTCGGAGCCGAGCAATTCAACTTCGGCACCACCGCCATGATCGCCATGGGCTGCGTTTACGTCCGCAAGTGCCACTTGAATACCTGCCCGGTCGGCATTGCTACGACGGATCCAAAATTCCGCGCCAAGTTCAAAGGCACGCCGGAAATGGTCATCAACTACTTCACCGCCGTCGCCGATGAAGCCCGCGGCATCATGGCCCGTATTGGCGTTCGCACTCTGGATGAATTAATCGGCCGCCCGGAATTTCTGGTGCAGCGCCACGTCACCGATCACCCGAAGGCAAATACCCTCGATCTCAGTGCCCTTCTCAAGGATGTCGTCCCTACACTAGCAGAAAATTCCGGAAAATCCCCCGAGTCCATTTCTCGAATCTGCTCGAAGGATCGCAACGATGGTCTCGCCAAGCCTGCACTCGACCTACGAATCCTTTCCGATCTCGTGTCCGCAGTTTCGGGCATCCAGAACCAGCAGTCTCCAGAATACGGCCCTGATTCCGTCCCAGAAGAGATTCTCAACGCCGTCAAACTCCTCCCGGATCGCCCGCCAACTGCACTTAGCTACGAAGTTGTCAACACGGATCGCAACATCGGGACCCGCCTCGCTGGCCGGATTGCGGAGGTGCATGGCGATCGCAGCTTGCCGGCCAACTCGATTCATATCACCTGCCGTGGCAGCGCGGGGCAGTCCTTCGGCTGCTTCCTCGTTTCCGGCATCAAACTCGAACTCATCGGCGAGGCAAATGATTACGTCGGCAAAGGCATGGCTGCGGGCGAAATCATCATCCGAGTTTCCAAGACCGCGAAATTTGAAGCCGCCACCAACACCATTTGTGGCAACACCTGCCTTTACGGGGCGACCGGTGGCAAGCTGTTTGCAAACGGTCGCGCGGGTGAGCGTTTTGCCGTGAGAAACTCAGGAGCCACCACCGTCGTGGAAGGCGTGGGCGATCATGGCTGCGAATACATGACCAATGGCAAGGTGGTTATTCTTGGCAAAACCGGGAAAAACTTCGGCGCCGGAATGTCTGGCGGCACCGCTTATGTTTACGACGTGGATGGCAAATTTTTCTCGCGGGTGAATTCCGAGATGGTGGTCGCCTTGCCGATCAAACGAGCCCAGGACATTGCCGAAATCAGATCTCTCATCGAACTCCACCTCGAGCGAACCGGTAGCCATCAGGCAAAGAAGTTGCTCTCTAATTGGGAGGAAAGCGTTCGCAAGCTTGTCCGCGTCATCGCCAAAGAACATGCGGAACTCGAAGCGGCGGAGGAGTTGCATGAGGCGGCATCGATCCCGGTGGATGCGAAGGCGACCTGATTCTAGCAGACGGAAAACGTGTTGCCCGTCGGAGATTTTTGAAATTCAGTTTTCCGTTGGCGGGATTTGTCGATTGAGTAGCGGCATGCTGCGCCGCTTGGCTGTTCCCATTATTCTTGTCGTCTCGATTCTAGCAGCATCTTCCGGTCTGTTACGGTTGCGCTTCGACACGGACATCCTCTCGATGATGCCCGCCGATCTACCCGAGGTGAAGGGCTTGAAGGCGTTTCATCAAGCGTTTTCCCGCGACAACGAGTTAATCATGCTCATCGAAGGAGGCGAGGCAGATGAAGGAAGCATGCCAGCAGCAGCTGAGTCTTTAGCAAAGCACCTGAAGGCCGATGGAGTGGTGAAACGCGCCCGTTGGAAACCGCGCTGGAGCGACGAGCCCGAGGGCATCGCAGAGCTGCTGGCTTATCTCTGGCTTAATGGCGATTCTGCTGCCACCCAAGTGCAGGCGGCGCGGCTATCGCCAGCAAATTCGAATGCGACGGTGAAAGCCTCGTTAGAGAAAGTCGGCACGGCCATGGAGGGTCTTTCGATGGTGATGCTAGCTCACGATCCGTTTGGTTTCCTCGATCATCCATCTGTCACTGCGCTAACATCCTCCGAGCAAGGTGGTGAGGCATTTGAAAGTCCCGATGGCCGCTCACACCTGCTTTTTGCTGATGCCCCGGGCGAGATCAAAGGTTATCGTGAAGCCGATGCATGGCTGAAAAAAATCCGCGCCTCCACCGCCACTTGGCAGGCTGGCGAGGGCAAGGGCTTGAACGTCCGTCTCACCGGCGAGCCCGCATTTTCCTCTGAGATCGGCGTGGCGATGGAATATGATTTGAGCGGATCTATCAGTATTACGCTGGGTTTGATAGGGATTCTTTTCTGGTGGATGCAGCGGCGCTTCAGTCTTCTGCTAGGTCTTGTGGGAGTGCTTGTCATCGTTTTCGCCGTCGCACTGGGGCTCGCGGGTTGGCTTTATGGAGAGCTCAGCATCATGGCTCTGAGTTCTATCGAAATTCTGATTGGCCTCGCGGTGGACTATGGGCTGGTGATTTGTCAGGAAGCAAAGCTCGCCGGGCATGACAAACATGAGTTGAGGAAATCCTCGGGCCCGCCGGTGATGTGCGGTGCCATTACCACCACTGTCGTTTTCATGGCACTCAATCTTGGTGGGCTTCCAGGCATGGCCCAGCTCGGCACCATTGTTGCCATCGGTCTAGCAGCGGCGGGTATCCTGATGTTAGTGATCTATCTGCCTTTTGTCGCGAAGTTCGGAGTGAATCGCGCGCCTGCCAAGGGTTCAGGAAAATTTCTACCACGCCACAAACTCGCATGGTCTATCACGGGCGTCTTGGTTCTCTCCGCCATCGCGACCCTGCTAATTCACGGAATGCCGGGTGCTGAGTTCGACTCGAAAATCATGCGCCCAAGGAATAGCAATGCGATGGAATCCTTCGAGCGTATCCAAAAGGATTTCCCCAGCTGGAGCGGAAAATCCCTCGGCATCGTCGTCGAGGGGGATAACGACGCTGACATGCTCCAGCGCATCACTGAAGCGAATCGACGCATCGCATCGATCAAAAAATCGGGAGCGATCGCCGAGGGGAAACTCCCCATCGGCTGGTGGCCGGATGCAGCACGCCAAGCCGCGAACCGCCCTTTGTTAGCCTCCTTCGCCGCCGATCGTGAACGCCTGCTGCGCGAGGCTGATGCTGCGGGTTTCACGGATGAAGGACTTGCGTTAGGGAAGTCCGTGCTGGAGGCGATGGCCCGCCAATCCAATGATGTCCGTTCCACCGTATTTCCGAAATCCGAGTCTGCCCGGGAGGTCATGCGGCTTTTCCTATCTCGCAAAGAAAACGGTGGTGGCTATCTTTTGGGAAATATCGAGCCCGCACCTGGAATCGATCCCGCCGGAAAGGATTATGAAACTTTCCGCAGCATCACAGGCGGCGGTATCTGGCTCAGCGGCTGGGCACTTTTCAAGCCAGCCATCGCCCGGTTAGTCAGTAAGGACATGGCTCGGATGCTCGTGCCTATGTTCGTTCTGCTCGTTGGGATGATGATCGTCATCTTCCGCCGGGCGAGCGATGTGATGCTGGCCTTGTTCGCGATGGTAGTCTGCACGGTGATTCTGTTAGCTATCATGAGCGTGACTGGTCTGAAATGGAATTTTGTCAATCTAATGGCCACACCGCTGCTGCTTGGCACTGGCATCGACTATGCGATTCACGTCACCCTAAGCCTGCGCCGCACCCATGGCGACTATCAGGAACTCTGGCAAGGCACGGGGAAGGCGCTGCTTTTCTGTGGTGCCTCCAATGTAATAGGTTTTGGTTCGCTGGTATTTTCATCGAGCGATGCTTTAGTGAGCTTGGGAATTGTTTCGGTGATCGGCATTGTCCTGAGTATGGGCGTTTCGATTTTTCTCCTGCCAGGTTGGAAAACCCAGTGACTAACCTGCGCGGATAAAAGGGAAAGCGTCTTGATTCTTTGATGACGCGAGGTATGTTTTGCGATCAAGTTATTACATTTCCAAGGATCGACATGTCTGGATGGGCGAGGGGTTTTTCTGGCTTTCGTCGGTGGGGTTTTGTCTTTCGCTGCGACGGCGCAGGCGGATTGGAAGAATCAAATTGGCTTTACCAGATTGCAGTTGCTCGCGGGGCCTGAATTGCCAGGCGCGCCGGTGCAAGGTTTCACCCAGGTGGAGGCCCTCGAAAGTGCAGCAAACTATGTGCCTGATACCGTAAGTTCCAATTTTACAGGGAAGACGTTCACCGTGAAATCGGGAACCACTGGTGTTAGCAATCACGCAAACTTGGTGGCATCGTATTTTTATGGCAATTCAACGAGCCTCTTATCGGGAAACACTCCGGTCGATCTATATAGTGCAAGCCCTTGGGTGGGCAGCGAGTTTCTCAAAGTGGGCAGCCTTTCCGCCCCCGCTGTGGAAACGCATGCAGTCGTAAATCTTAGTTGGATCGCTCCCACCTATTCTTTCGCAGCAGAAACGAACCAGCGTTTAGATTTCGCCATTGATCGCGATGGGTTCGTCTGTGTGGTGGGGGAAAACAATGGCTCGAGCACCGTGCTTCCAGAGCTTATTGGGCAGGGATACCATACAATTTCAGTGGGCCGAACTGATGGTTTACACAGTGCAGGATTCACCACTGTTGATACCCCGGGTCGAATTAAGCCTGACATCGTTGCGCCGGAGTCCGCCACCAGTTTCACGACTCCGATGATATCAAGCGCAGCGGGGCTACTTTATTCGAAACTCACCGCCACTCCGTATTCGCTGAGCGGAGCCGACCTGCCGCGCGTTATCAAAGCACTCCTCTTGGCTTCAGCGAGGAAAGACACCGTAGCGGGCACGTGGGCTAATACTTCAAATCGCCCACTCGATCTTCGCTTCGGCGCTGGCGAGCTGAACATAAACCACGCCTATCACGATCTCCGCGCGGGCAGAGGCAACGCATCGACTAGCAGCTTGCAAAAATCCCGCGGATGGAGCGCGGAAAGCGTGAATGGGAACTCCACAAAATCTTATTTTTTCTCAATTCCCAATGGCACATCCCCTACCCCGTTCTGTGCCGCGATGACGTGGCACAGAATTGTTACCGACAACATCCCAGGCCCTAACTGGGGAAACTTGAGCACCTCCATGGCTGATCTGGATTTGCATCTCTATCATGCCTCTGGATTTACCCAAGGAGCTCTCGTCAGTGAAAGCGTGGGCTACTTGGATAACGTGGAACTCGTCTATCAGCCTATGCTTTCTCCCGGTGACTATGTGATCGTGGTGGAGAATACCTCCGCCGTCGCCACCACTTTCGCACTCGCATGGCACAGTCTTCCTTCTGTTGAAATCGTTGCCACTAACCCCAGCGCTCGGGAACTCGATCTCCAACAGGGCACCTTTACGATTACCCGCAGCGGTGATGCGACATTGCCGCTTTATGTGCCGCTCAGCATTGGGGGAACCGCCGTTGCGGGCACTCATTTTCAAGCACTCCCCGCCAGCGTGACGATTCCTGCTGGACTCGCTTCTATCTCCATCCAAGTCATTCCCATTGCGGACAATGTCGCGCAAGGGAGTCGCAGTGTGGCGGTGGGGATCGCGAGTGATTTCGCCCTCGTGAGCAATCCCGCGCAACTTGCCACAGTGACCCTTCAGGATAAACCCTTCGATGCATGGCGCTTCGCAAAATTCGACGCAAGCGAGCTCGCCGACCCTAACATCAGCGGAGCAAACGCCGATCCAGATGCGGACCAACTTCAAAATCTCATTGAATATGCCATGAATCTCGATCCGAAAGCATTCAGTGCAAGCACCGCCGTGGTCGATCAAACGAGTGGCTATCTCACTCTAACGGTCGCTAAAAATATTTCCGCTACAGACATCAACTGGAGCGCCGAAGTCACCGATAATCTAACGAATTGGACTCCTGCTGTGATCATCACTAATTCGGATAGCAGCTTCCAAGCCCGTGACAACATTCTTGCCAGCACCGCACCGAAACGGATGATTCGCCTCAAAATCACCCGACCATAAGCCAGATAAGGAAAATCTGCGCACTTGTAACTTCCTACTCACTCGCGAAACTGGACCCACCATGCGCCACAGCATTATATTTGTCGTTTTCAGTCTCGCCACCCTGCGCGCGGACAATGCCGTGCTCGATGCATGGCTCAAGCGCCAACCATCAATCCAGTCGCTTGACATCACTTTCACACAAGAGCGCAAACTACCCGCTTTGAAAGAACCAACCTCAGCGAATGGCCGGCTATCCTTCGTGAAGCCTGGGAAGTTCCGCTGGCAACTGGGCGAGCCAGCCGAGACGCTAGCTGTCTCCGATGGACAAACTCTAACACTGATCGAATCTGCGCAAAAAACCGCCCAGCAGATTTCCGCGGACTCTCCGCAAGCCGCTCGTTTCTCGCTACTTTCAGGCAAGGCATTCGAGTCGCCCGAGGCTTTTCAATCCGCGTTTGAAATCATCGAATCTCGCGTCACCTCTGGCATCTCCCAATACACGCTCAAGGCCAAAGACCGCCGGATGCGTTCGCAGGTGCCGTGGATTTTTCTCGATATTGATCCAGTCAAAAACGAACTAACAGCGCTCGAACTTGAACTCCAAGACAAGTCGCGAGTGAGGACCATTTTCCGTAATTCACACATCAACACTCCCCTCCCCGATTCCCTCTTTAAGCCGAATCTAGCAGGGCTTACCCTGAAGTGAGGTTCTAAATTTCATCGAGAAATAAAGACGCCGGGGCTTTGCGGGAAAGCACCGGCGTCACTTACAATTTAAAAGTTAGATTTCGTGAACCGGTAAGTTGACCACTTCTTCACGGACTTTTTCTGCGAGTGCGGTGGAGAGGTAGCGCTCGGTGGATGAACATCCAATGGTCACAATTCGTTTGCCTTTGAATTCAGGGCGCTTGGCGATCTGGATGGCCGCCCACACATTGGCCCCGGTTGAAATTCCTGCGGGTAGTCCTTCCTGTTGGGCAAGTGCTTGAGCGGTGGCGATTGCATCCTCATTTGAAACGAGAATGACCTCGTCGATGACCGAGACATTGAGGTTTTTTGGGATGAAACCGGCTCCGATGCCCTGAATCATGTGAGGCCCAGGTTGGCCCCCCGAGATTACGGGACTTCCTACTGGTTCAACTGCGAAAACTTTCACATCCCGGCGGGATTTTAGAACCTCCCCCACACCGGTGAGTGTGCCACCCGTGCCGACGGCGGCCACAAACACATCCACTTCACCGTCGGTATCGCGCCAGATTTCTTCGGCGGTTGTCTCGCGGTGGACTTGCGGGTTGGCAGGATTGTCGAATTGTCCCGGACCGAATGAACCGGGGTTTTCCTCGATCAACTTTTTCGCCATCGCGATGGCACCATTCATGCCTCGGGCACGCGGGGTGAGTACAATTTCTGCGCCTAACAGACGGAGTAAAACTCGGCGTTCGATCGACATACTCTCAGGCATCGTTAAAATACAGCGATAGCCTTTGGAGCGTGCGATGAAGGCGAGAGCAATTCCGGTGTTCCCGGATGTTGGCTCGATGATGAGGCCACCGGGCTTGAGCGACCCGTCTTTCTCAGCGGCTTCGATCATGGCCTTGCCGATCCGGTCTTTCACACTGAAAAGCGGGTTGAAAAATTCGGCTTTCACACAGATCTCGGCGGCGAGACCGACGGTGACGTGATTAAGGCGGATCAGAGGAGTATTACCAACGGTGGCAACCATGTTTTCGGCGATGTTCATGAGTATTTGTTAGGTTTGGAGATTAAAAATGAGACACAAAAATTCAAGATGTAAGACGCACAAAAGATATAATTACGTGACGGCGATTGATGATCATTAGATTGTATTAAGTCTTATATCTTGTCTCAAATCTGGAAATCTGGAGTCCCGGAGTCAAGGTGCAAGCCGCACTCGAACTTTTCACCGTCGAAGCGCGTGGACTCCGCCGATCCATCTACGGAAGGACGTGTGCTGTGCCAATCACCCATCGTCACATAGCCCTTTTCCGCGAGCGGATGGCGTGGAAGGCTATTCTGATAGAAGTAGAGATCGACCTGCGCGTCTGCCCAATCAAGGATCGGATAAGCTTTTACGGTTTTTTTCTGCTGCTCCACGAAGGGACGGTCCACTCGGCTCTGCGATTGGGAACGACGCAGACCACTGAGCCAGACGTCCGCTCCTGTCTCCCGCAAGGCACGGTTCATCGGCTCCACTTTGGTGATAAGGCCGTAGCGATCCGCACCTTCTTTGCCGTTTTCCCAGAGGTTTCCGTAGATCGCTTGGAGGCGCGCAGCGGAAACCGTGGGTTGATAGATTCTAAGGTCAAGGTTGAGCTTCGCTGTCAATTCCTCGGCATATTGATAGGTTTCAGGAAATAGAAATCCGGTATCAATAAAGACCACTGGAACCTTGGGCGCGTGTTCGTGGATCAAATGCAGCATGACCGCCGCTTGGATCCCAAAACTGGTGGTGGCCACGAGGCGGTCACCGAGCTGGTCATAAAGAGCGCGGAGTCGCTCCCCCGCACGCATTGGCGCGAGAACCGCAGAGAGTTCTGCGGGATCAATATCGTGGGAGATCACAGGAGGTATTTCGAATTTGAGCGCTTCCATGGCGGAGTTAGCGTTAGTAAAAATTAAACGGCGACTTGCGCCTCTGGCTTGATATTCTTGTGGAAATCAGGCCCTTGGATGGTGGCATTCACATAACCTGTGCGAATACAGAAGTCACCAAAGCGCTCGCCATCATTTCGTGCCTTGGCATAGTGGCTGAAAATCGGAGCGAGCAAGGGTTGGATGTCTGCTGCCGTGACGTCTTCCCGATAGAGTTTCGAGAGACGCTGGCCGGCGAATCCACCGCCGAGATAAACATTGTAGCGGTCGGGTCCACGTCCGACGAAGCCGATTTCCGAGATGAACGGACGTGCGCAACCATTCGGACAACCGGTCATCCGGATGGTGATCGCATCGTGGCGCAAACCATTTTCCTCTAACGACTGTTCGAGATTGGTGAGGAGATCTGGGAGAAAACGCTCGGCTTCGGCAAGTGCGAGTGCGCAAGTCGGCAGCGCAACGCAGGCCAGCGAGTTGAGCCGCAACGCGCTTTTCAGGTGGCTGTCTTGAATGCCGTATTTCTCCAACAGACTTTCAATCTCTAAGCGTTTGGCTGGGGATACGTTAGCAATGATTAGATTCTGATTCGCGGTAAGGCGGAAGTCGCCATCGTGGATCTTCGCGATCTCGCGGAGGCCGGTGCGCATCGGATAGGAGGGAGTGTCGAGCACGCGCCCCCCGGCGATGAATAGGGTGAGGTGGGAATTCCCGTTAGTATCTTCGGTCCAGCCGTAGCGGTCGCCGTTATCCTCGAATTTAAAATCGCGCACAGGGCCAAGATTATAGCCGAGATACTCATTGATCTTGGCAAGAATCCAGTCGGGGCCGCGGTCATCCACGGTGTATTTGAAACGCGAGTGCTTGCGGTCCGTGCGGTCTCCGAAATCACGCTGCACGAGCACGACCTTTTCCGCGACGTCCACCACCTGCTCTGGAGTGCAAAAACCGATCACGTCCGCAATCCGCGGATAGGTGGCTTCATTTCCGTGAGTCGAGCCCATGCCGCCGCCGACGGCGACGTTGTAGCCGACGAGCTTGCCGCCCTCCACGATCGCGATGAACGAAAGGCAGTTCGCATAGATATCGACATCATTGGATGGCGGCACCGCGATGGTGATCTTAAATTTACGCGGCAGATAGGTCTTGCCATAGATCGGTTCGATCTCTTCTTCGCTCGATTCGATTTTCTCGCCATCTAGCCAGATCTCATGATAGGCGCGAGTCTGCGGAGTGAGGTGTGTGGAGATATCCTTGGCAGCTTGCAATGCCTGTGCATGGATTTCTGATAGATATGGATTTGGATTGCACATCACGTTGCGATTCACGTCACCGCATGCGGCGATGGTGTCCATGGCGCACTGGTTGATCTCCTTGATCGTGCGTTTGAGGTTGGTTTTGATGATGCCGTGGAACTGGAACGCTTGGCGCGTGGTGAGCTTGATGGTGCCGTTCGCATACTGTGTGGCAAGACGATCTGTTTCTAACCACTGCGCCGGGGTGGCGACACCGCCAGGAACGCGGATACGAATCATGAAAGAATAAGCCTTCTCCAGCTTGTGCTTGCGGCGTCCGGCGCGGATGTCGCGGTCGTCCTGCTGATAGGTGCCATGGAATTTCAGGAGCTGCTGGTCGTCCTCGACCATCGCTCCGGTGGATAGATCAGCCAGCCCCTCGGCGATGGTGCCGCGGAGATAGTTGCTGTCGATCTTGATGTATTCGTTCGCTGAGAGTTTTTTCTCGGACATGGGAAATGGAATTTAAAATTGAGATCAATAGACGTCGCGTTGATAGCGTTTGGTTTTCTTAAGATCCTCGACGTAAGCCTCGGCAGCCTCGTGGGAGATTCCCGCCTGACTCTCGACGACCGAGATTAGAGCCTTGTGGACGTCGTGAGCCATTCGGTTAGCATCGCCACACACGTAGAAGTGAGCGCCCTCTTGCAGCCACTGATAGAGTTCTTTCGAATGCTCAATCATGCGGTCTTGGACATAGACTTTCTCCGGTTGATCGCGGGAAAATGCGACATCGAGGCGGGTGAGTGCACCGTCTTTCAGAAAATCCTGCCATTCGAGCTGATAGAGGAAATCGTAGGTATAATGCTGATCGCCAAAAAATAGCCAGTTCTTCCCACTGCCACCGAGGGTGGCGCGGTGTTCGACAAAAGCCCGAAATGGCGCAACGCCCGTGCCAGGACCGACCATGATCACCGGCGTGGAAGAGTCAGTGGGAAGGCGGAAATTTTTGTTAGGTTGAACGAATATTTGCACTGGATCGCCCGATTTCACGAGGTCGGCCAGATAGGTGGAGCAAACGCCCTTGCGCTGGCGACCGTGGGTTTCGTAACGAACCGCAGCTACCGTGAGATGAACTTCATCAGCGTGGGCCAGCGGGCTGGAAGCGATCGAATAAAGCCGCGGCGGAAGCTTTCGGAAAATGCCAGTGAGCTTATCGGCGGAAAGGCCTTTAGGAGCGAAGTCTAGGATCGCATCGATGATCTCTCGCCCTGCGCTGTATTCCTTGAGCCGATCTTTCGCATCGTCCGCTAACAAACCGCGCAAAACCGTGGAATCGAGGGCATCGGCGAGTTTGGTTAGGACTGCGCGAGACAGAGCTGTGATGTCGTAGTCTTCGCGAAGCGCATCCGCGAGCAGTTTGCGGCCTACGTTCTTCACCTCGACTTCTTCGTTACCCGTGAGTTTGGCAGCTTCGAGAATCGCCTTAATCACATTCGGAGCATTGACCGGGAGAACCGCAAGCGCATCGCCTGGTTCATAGGTCAGTCCCGAGCCCGCGAGTGAAAATTCGAGGTGTAGCGTTTCTTTGAAAGAGCCCTCGCCATTGAGCACGACGGTGTCGATCGTCTCAGCAGGGAACGGGTTCTTTTTCCCATATTCCACTCCTGACGCGATTGGAGGGGCGACGAAGGCAGCCACCGGCGCTGCGGATGCTGGAGCCAACGCGGAAAGCGAGCCAGCGAGCCAATCGGAGTAATTTTCCTCGTAGTCCACATCGCAATCTTGACGGGGAAAAACGCGGACTGCCCCGAGTGCTTCGAGGCGAGCATCGATGTCTTTCCCCGTCTGGCAGAACTTCTCATAGGAAGTGTCACCCAACGCACAGACTGAAAAACGCACGCCGGAAAGCGAAAGATTTGCGGACATGAATTCTTTGTAAAATGAAGTGGCGGTTTCCGGAGGTTCGCCGTCGCCCCATGTCGAGATAATCACCAGCAGATTCGAGGACTTCGCGAGATCTGCGGGCGAAATGTCGGACATGTTTTTCATGACCGCTTGGAAGCCACGCTTTTTGGCATCCTTTACTGCGCGATCCGCTAAAGATTCGGAATTCCCCGACTCGGTTCCATAAAGCACCGTTAGTTTCCCAGCGGAAACCGGAGCAGCGGCGACTGGCGAGGGGGAGGGCGCGGCACCGGCGGCAAGAAAGCCGCTGAGCCATCCGCGCTGCACGGGATCGAGGCCAATAAGCAGCGAGTCCAACGCACGGCGCTGGTCAGTTGTGAATGGGGCGTGCTCTGGAAGCATAATCCTTAGTTAATTACCTTGTTTTATGAGGTTTCGGGGAAAACGTGCATGCAAAGCCCCGCGAACGCAACTTTTTTTTGCCGAAAAACAAGGATTTCTCAGTGCCGAAACCGAGTTTAAAAGTGTTGGTTAAACTGCTCCAGACTCAGCCGTTTAGCCATTTCCAGTGCATTACGACCTCAATCTCCGGATGGATGCTGTGGTGCACCGGACAACTGCGGGCGGCACTTTCGAGCAGCTTGCGATCCGGGTGCGAGCCTGGAAGCGGCACTTCCAGGTCGAGCTCCAACCGCTTGATGCGACGTGGCTGATCTTCAGACATGAACTTACGCACGGCCACAGTCATCCCCTCTACGGCGATTTCCTTCCGCTTCGCAACGATGCCAATCACGGTGGCCATGCAGGAACCAAGCGCTGTGGCGACAAGATCCGTCGGAGAAAAAGCCAAACCCCGACCGTTGTTGTCCACGGGCGCATCGGTGTCGAGAGTCTGTCCAGAGGGGCCGTGCACTGCGTTGCAATGCAGATCGCCTTCGTAAGTGAGTTTGATTTCAACCATGATTGATAGAGATTGTTTGTGACCAGTGAATCATTCCGCTTTGACTGGCACCTTGGCAAGCACGACGCGGAAACCATAGATCCAATCTTGGAATTTCGGCGGCACCGCATTTCGCGCACCTGTGTAGAGATTTTCAAACTGATAGGTGTTCCAGCCTCCGCCACGCAGCACGCCTAGCTGATTATTCCCGAGTTTAGAGTATTCATCCCCGACCCATTCTTGAACGTTCCCGCTGAGATCATAGAGACCGTAAAAATTTGGAGCAAAGGAGCCAACAGGGGCAGCGTAGGCGAAGCCATCATCATAATTTGGAATGGTCTGGTCGATAGAAACGCCGGGGGTTCGAGAGGTGGTCACATCTGCAAAATTCCCCACTGCGCCTACAGTTGGCCAGTCCGCGCCCCATGGGAAAGTCCGCTCTTTACGAGCATCCCGCCAACCGGGGCTGATCCCCTCCTCTTCCTTAAGACCGGCCATCAAGCTCCATTCTAGGTCGGTGGGAAGTCGATACACATGAGACTGTGCGATCCTCTCATCTTTCCGCTCGCGCTGGGTCAGCCACTCACAAAATGCCTCGGCATCTTCGCGGGTTACCTGCACCACCGGATGATTAGGACTTTGCGGATAATCCGGCAAGCGCGGGGCTCTACGGCCTGATTCCTTGACGAACAGATCATAGTCGCACACCCGGGTTTCCCAAATGGATGCCATTAGATCCTGCTCTACCGGGGCAAAGCGCATTTTAATCCCATTTTCCCAAGGCTTCCCGAAAACGACTCCTTGGTTTTTTTCCAAAGTCACGCTCTCGGCAAAGGTCTCCCCTTCTTTCAACTGGATCTCCTTGGAAAGCGGCTTGTATCCCTCTAACACCAAAAGCAAATCCACCTTGCCGGGCTTCACTTTTGGAATCAGCAACGAGCCATTTGTGGTTCCCACCAATGGGCCATTCAGATAGACGTCCGCTCCTGCGGGATTGCTGGTTAGATTGATGGCACCGTAGACAATCTCACGGACCATTACCCGAAAGGGCTTCAGACCATCCTTGCGCGCACGTTCGCTAAGGCCGACGTTATCAAACGACGTGTCACGGATGGCTTGAACCTCGTGATCTTCTGTGAGATAGCCGCCCCTTTTTCCACCCGCTCTCAGCCAGTTGCAAAACGCATTCGCATCCTCTGCTGATGATAGGACCACCTCGGCTTCAGTTCCGTTTTGCGGGATTTTCAGGTATTCTACCGTGTCCGGCGATCTCTTGGCATTCTTTACAAACTGCGCCCATACCCCCTTAGACATAAAACCCGAACTGATGTGTTCGTCCCCCTCCGGCTGATAGAGATTACCCAGTTGATCATTCCACGGTTCACCGGCGAAGGGGGGTGAGAAATTCTCAAGAGTCCCGGACAGAACAAGCGGCTCCGTCACGGCCGACATGGGGACCTTCCCTTGCAGAATGAATTCGCGGAATCCATTTTTCCGCATCGTATAATAATAATCATCTCCTACTTTCACCGAAATGATCGGGGTGTTAGTGCGTGCGATATAGTTATCATTCGCGTCGGTCACCTCGGCACCTTCGGGAGCGCTGAATACCCGCAACATTCCCATCGGAGCAGGAGCCGGTGGCGGCAATGCAGTCCACCGGGTCACCCACTCGCTGTCTTTGATCATGGCCCAGGTGGTCCAAGCGAAAAAACCTCCCAGAATCGAGGTCGTCACCCAAACCGCAAGGCCGCTCTGTCGCCTGCGTTTCCCACGCTGCAGCCGCCGCAATGCATCTGCTAGATCTGCGGCAGTGGAAATTTTCCGTTTGGAAATGCGTGGCTCGCAAATATCGCAGATGATTTTGTTGAGTTCTAACCAGCGTTTTTTATCCACCCCAGAAGGCATCTCTTCCGGCAGCTCGGGAAATGACATGCGGTCATTTCCCGTAGCAATTTCATATAGCACCTTGCCCAAACTATAGACATCCGCTTGGGCCGATCCAGGGCCTTCCGGTGGCACAAATCCTTCAGTCCCGACGAATGTCCGCTGCCCGCGTGCCGCCACCAGTCCGATGTCCGCAAGCTTGGCACGGCCATTGACAAAAATCACGTTAGAAGGCTTCACATCGCGATGCGCTAATCCCCGCTCATGCAGGTGATCGAGAGCTTCAGCCAAGCGCAGTCCGACGTCGATGCAGTCACTCGTCTCCCACTGCACCCCACCTGCCTGATGGTTATCCGCCCGCAAGGTGCGTGGCTGGTATTCTATCGGATTGATATCTTGCCCGGACGTGAGGTCGTCACCGATCTCCATCACATAGTAGTAGAATGATACACTATCAGGACTGCGCCCGACATGGAGAATGTTTACCAGTGCCGGGTGGTCCCGCGACATTGGCTCGAATTTCAAGATCCCCTCGAACTCCCTTTCAAACCCACGGGTATCTTCAAAATCCTCGCGCCACACCACTTTCACCGCGCGCAGCGCTCCGGTCACGCCGCGCGCCAGCCACACCTCGCCATAGGCCCCTCCACCAATCTTACGTAAAACCTCGTGATCGGGGACAACCGGATTCGGACGGATCTTAATCGCCATCGTCTTCTTCTTCGAGTTTGGCGAGTTCCCGCTTGAGCACAGTGCCCACGCGATGCTTCGCCAAATAGACTTGCGCCATGCTCACGTTCAGTTGGTCCTGCACTCGTTTTGCATCCCATTGTTTAATCACATAGCAGTCGAAAATCTGATACTGCTTGGGGGAAACTTGCGCTTTCACGCGGGACAAAGCGGCGTCTGCCACATTCTTTTTCCATTCCACGCTCCAGAGCCGGGACAGGACATCGCCATTCGGATCTTCCACCCGGTCGATGACGGCGGTTTTACGGTCATTTTCCCATTCGCCCGTGAACATGGCCGTATCCTTTTTCCGCTTGCGAAACTGATCGTTGATGCGCCAGCGCGTCATGTTCATCAGCCAGGTTTTGAAAGACCCTTGTTCGGGATCGTAGAGTTTCTTTTTGCTCTGTTTGGCGATGGAAAGGATCGTCTCTTGCACGCAATCAAAGGCCTCATCTTGGCGTAAACCCGCCTTCACCGCCACCGAGTAGATCAGCCTCCAGTAAGTTTGATAGAATTCATCCCAAGTCCGCTGGTCTTCCCAATTGTCCAAACGGGCAATCAGACTCTTCCGGGTCTTCGCATAAGCCTGCACCAAAATCGCATCGCGCGGATCGCCTTTTTCGTCTTCGTCCTCGGACATCGGCCACTGTTTACCTTATCCAAGGCCAACTGTCTTTCACCGATTCGCTTTTTTCACAAGCTCCGGAACCCTGCTGGGAAAAAGTTACTAATGATCCGTGAAAAATCCCGAAAACCGAAGGATCGTGGATGTTATTTACATTTCTCCCCTCGTTGTTCTATCATCCTAATCCGCCCCCCTCCACTCCACCGTGTCCTCGGTTTCACCCGCCGCAGACTCCCCCTACGGAACGAGCATGACCACCACCCAATCTCCCCTCAATCCTTCTCAGGCCGTCGAGCGGATCCGCGAAATTATCGTCGGACGCCACCTCGAACGACTGGAGCACCGCGTCGCCCAACTCGAATCCACCGGAACCACGCCAGTGGCGCCACTCCATGTGGAAGACCGTCTTTTCGCCCACGAAGCCCGTCTTGAAGCGTGGCAGGAAAACGTCAGCCGTCTGATAGATTCTAACCGTGAAGGAAACGAGCAGCGCCTCAGCCAGTACCGCGAAGAAACCCAACGCCTCGCCGCCCAAATCCAACAGGTCGCGGCCATGAAATCTAACGAGGCCAGCTTTCCGGCTCTTGGTCAGTTAGAACGCAAGATCGGCACATGGCTCACGGATTGGCAAAGCTCGTTTCACGGACAATTGAATGATCGGGATCACCGTCTCGCCAACCAACTCCGCCAGGAAGTGGCCACACTTTGGGAAAATACCGAGTCCCAGATCACCCGACTTCAAAGCCGCGTTATGGATCGGGACGCGATTGAAGAGCGCTTCAATCGTATCGCCACCGCCGCTCGCGCTCTAGCAGAGTGTGCCTCTCCTTCAAGCTCCGGCACCCCATTCGCCACACGCTAATGTCCGCCCACCTTTCTCCCCTCCCCAGCCCAGCACCGGGACTCGCTGCACGCGTGGTGAAGCCAGCTGCATTGAACACTGTACCTTTTCCCGCAGCATTTATTAATCAAACGCCGCGGCCGATGGTATCTCCGCTACCTGCCCTGCCTGGCACTTCCGCGCATACTTCTCCGGTGTTTCCCACCTCGTGGCCTTCACCTCTATCACTTTTACCTTCAGCGACTCGCGCCCCGGCTCCTGTTAGCCCGATTCCTCAAGCAGTAGTTAGAGAAGTCCCACCACCTGCACCGCTCGGACCTCCGCCAGTTCCCCCGGTCCTCCTCCCTGACTTCACTGATGATGATCTCCGTGAAGCCTTCGGGCCGATCGTCGAGCATGCCGTTCGCAAAGCCGTCTATGCCAATGAAAACGGCATGGACACTTATCTAGAACCGATGCTGCGCGCCACGATCCGTCGTGCTCTCGCTGAGTATTCCCCGACGTCGCGGCCATTTCGCGCACCCGCTGCGTTTGACCGATTCGTCTGGCACCTTCAAGCGCTCTTCACCAGCCGGACCTACGAGGACATTCTGTTTGATAAAACCCGCCGCTTTCAGGTGGAGGAAGTTTTCCTCGTCGATGCCGCCAGCCTTGCGCTGGTTTCATTCGCCAGTTGCGATCCCGCCCGCCATGCGTCGGCCAAACGCGTCGGCAGCACCGTGCAGCGCATCGCCTTACAACTCCGCGGCGAGGATGGAAAAATTCGGCCGACGATTGAAATGGCGGATCAGCGAAACGCAATTTCCAGCGAGGGCAAATACGTCACTCTGATCGCCGTCATCCGCGGCCGCCCTAACGATATCGTCATCACTGACCTAGAATTCGCACTGCGCCGGATCGAGGACCGTTTCCGCGAGCATTTCCAACAGGAAGGCTCCCCCCTGCTCTATCCCTTGCAGCCTTTTCTTGAGGACTGCCTGCTGATCCAAGCACCCGCCAGCGCGGCTTGATTTGAGACACTCTTCTGACTGGATCGACATGCAGCTCAAACCTGCCTGTGCGTATTTACCGAGACAATCGCCCCTTGACCCAAGCCGCTCCGCCATCTACCTACCCCGCCCGTATGGGATTTGACACACTTGGGCTCTCAGCAGCCGTTCTGGAAGCCATTGAGGAATCCGGTTATACCACGCCTACGCCGATCCAGGCACAAGCGATTCCGATCATTCTTGAAGGAAAGGACGTGATCGGTGCTTCTCAAACTGGCACTGGAAAAACTGCAGCTTTTGCCCTCCCCACGCTTTCGAAGATCACCAAGATGGGCAAACCCCAAATTCTTGTGTTGGAACCGACACGCGAACTGGCCCACCAAGTCGCCGAGCAATTCGAAAAATACGGGAAACACACCGGTATGAAGGTCGCTCTGCTCTACGGCGGCGTCGGCGTCGGCACCCAGTCGGAACAACTCGCCGCCGGGGCGGACATTGTCGTTGCTACCCCCGGCCGCCTCGTCGATCACTTCTATCGCACTTCCATGCGTTTTGGCGAAATTAAGGTGCTCATCCTCGACGAAGTGGATCGCATGCTCGATATGGGATTTCTCCCTCAAGTCCGGAAAATCGTCAATCTCTGCCCATGGGACGAGCGCCAAACCTTGTTCTTCTCGGCCACCATGCCCCCGGCGATCCAAACCTTCGCCCAATGGTGCCTCACCGATCCTGTAAGCATCGAGATCGCCCGCACCTCCATCCCCACCAGCGTCACCCACGCCTTCTATCCGGTGGCGATGGACCAGCGCGATGAACTCCTGCTAGAGCTCCTCAAACAGACCGAATACCACTCGGTCATGATTTTCACCCGCACCCGCAAGGAAGCGGACCAGCTCACTTCACTCATCAAAACGACCGGCCAAGTCAAGGTCGCTGCCATGCACTCCGACATCAACCAGGTCGATCGCATGAAGGCGCTCGCCGGATTCAAAGCGGGCGAGTATGAAATCCTCGTCGCCACCGACGTCGCCGCCCGCGGCATCGATATTTCCAACGTTTCCCACGTGATCAACTATCGCGTCCCGGAAAATGCCGAGGACTACGTGCACCGGATCGGCCGCACCGGCCGCGCCGAAGCCGAGGGCGATGCCTTCACTATTCTAACCGCCGATGAGTTAGACTACGCGAAGTCCGTGGAAATTTTCATCGACCAAGTCATCCCCCGCCGGAAACTAGAGGATTTCGAATACATCTACACTGCACTGCTAGATGATTCCCCCGGCAAATCCGTGCGCCGTAAAAAAGTCGGCGGCAAGAAGCGGCGCTAATCCAACAACAGGAGCGCGGTATTTATTCCGCCAATGGAGTGAACAATCATTGCACGATGACCATGTTCCGGAAATTCGATGCCAGATTTTTGGACGCCGGGACAATCCGCAACACTTTGAAAAACGCCTTCATCAACTGTCAAACGCGAGGCTAGTCTGATGACCTGGGCGAGGCGCAGGCGGAACTCATCCAAGAGTTTCCTGGTAGAGAGTTTTTTCTCGTCGATGTCTTGCTTTGCGCGACCCACATGGGCAGCAAATTAAAAGGTGGGAAATATTCCAAGTGACGTTTAGCCGAATCCAATCGAGCGCACGGGCACTTTACTCGGATGATTGTTTTTTAATGACAAACTTGAGGTTCTAGGACGATGAGTTGAGAAAGAAATGAACTTTCCCACATCTCATCCGAAACACCTGACGCGAAAAGCCTTCGTTGATTTTGAATGTCTGCCTGCCATTCTGGCGGTTTTGCTTTTGGCGGGCATGCATGCCCTCGGGGCCATTCCGACTGAAACGCCTCCGCCAGATGCAGTGCCTCCTTCCATGGATTCTAAAATTCCGGGCGCCGGGATCGGGCAAGGCATCGTTGTGCGGACCACGGAAAACGTGACGAAAGGCGGATGGGTCTGGATCCTCAACCAATGTGAGCGCCTGGGGATCGACCGGATTGATTTGCTGGTGAAGCAGGATGAGGATAATTTTCACAGCCAGCGCACTGGGGCGACCCTTCAATCGGGAGATCTTCTTCTTCCGCTTTCCGGTGAGAAATGTGCGCCCGGCTGGGAGGACGCAGGATGGCTGCGCGAAATGTTCGTGCAGGCAAAACTGCGCCACATCAAAATATGGGCATGGTGGCCGTGTTTTCACGATGTGCAGGCAGCGGACCTGTTTCCTGCGGCCAAATACCAGAGCGAACGCGGTGAGACTTTCGTGGACCCGGCTGTGGCGGGCGTGAGGGAGCGGCAGTCGATGCTGATTTCCAAGCTGCTCGAGAGCTATCCGTTTGACGGAGTTTCATTGGATTGGGTCCGTTATGAAGGGTGGCCCGCAGGGAAAGATGGGCCGTTAGGAGTGAAATTCGTGCAGAAATATCCCGAGTTTAAAGGGTTTCCGGATATCCTGGGCAACGACTATTCAAAAGCCCGCTGGTATGAGATGAGGGCGCAACTGTTGGCCGATTGGGTCGCGGATCTGGTTCGCAGCACGCGGGCGGCGCACCCGGAGGTGAGATGGGGGGCGTTTCTGGAGCCATGGCAGTTTACGGAAACCAGCCTGAACTATGGCATGTTGGGCCGTGCCGGTCTCGATTACCTCGAGCCGATGGGATACTGGCAGGATTGGAAGCAAGAGCCCGAGTGGGTGGGCAACAAGCTGCTTTCCCAGCATGATGAACTCACGGACGGGACTTCACAGTGGCTCACATTGGGCATCGACGCACCACCTGCGGAAACCGAACGTGCGCTTACGAGTGTGCCAAACGGAGCACTCGCAGGATTGTCGTGGTTCACCTTTGGAACTTGGGAACAAAAGAGCTTCGATCGATTGGAAAACCTTCTTCGCAAAAGCGACAGAGCAAGGGAACTCTTCGGCTACGTGAGACCCAACCCAGACACGACCGAAACCCGGGCGATTCATGCGGCTGCCCAGACAAATCTTCACCGCAGCGAGGGGCCTCACCTTTTCCCGAAAGACTCATCGATCTGGTCGGTGATATGTCTTGCTGAACTTTATAAAACTGGAGCGCTCGAGGCCAAAGGAGACGATCCGTTGGTGCCAGTGCTCGCCCTGCATACCTTGGAGGAAGGGGCAGCCAGCGGTGATAGATTCCCCTACAAATGCAGCACTGAGTATCTGGACAATCTATTCGCATTTATCAAAGTCAGCGGATTTAATGTCGCTCCAATGTCACGGTTTCAGTCCTATCTGATCACTCGCGACACTGCGATGCTTCCGTCCAAACCCCTCGTGATCACCATCGACGACGGTTCGGAAAGTGTCTATCAACAGTTTTTTCCTCGTGCTAAAAAACTGAAAATCCCTTTCACCACGGCGCTCGTCACCAGTTGGTTGAGTGATGGGGACCAATCCAACCACTCGACCATTGAACCGGATCGCAGCGATAAATCTATGACCTGGAAAGAGGTTCGCGAGATGTATGACACTGGCCTGCTAGAAGTGGTGTCGCACTCGGATGCGATGCACTATCAGACGGCTCTCTCGATCTTTTCTGAAGATTCATTGCCAGCGGAGGTTTCGACGCAGTTTCTCAAGGAATTTGGCCGTCCCGAAACCAACTCGGAATATATGCGCCGCATCCGCATAGACATGGAGACTAGCCGCAGTTTGCTTGCTAGCCACGGCTTCCGGGCCTCCAGTATTTTCTGCTGGCCGTACGGGGAATATAATCAGACCTCCAGAGCGATCGCCGAAAGCGCAGGATTCACCCACTTCCTTCTATTTGACACACCCCCTGTCATCGCGAATGCCCGCAACAGCCGTCAGGGAATCCCGCGTCTGCCAGTGCTTCATGCGGACGAGTCCGTCCCGCTGGTTTTCCCTTCGCAGCCGGATGAGGCTCAAACTTGGTGGCTCGCCTTTCTTCAGGCAGGAATCGACTCCCGCAGCATTCCACTTCTCAATGCGACTCTCTCCCGACTTACCAAGCAAAACCAGAACCGGACCGAAGCGAAGCTCGCAGTGGCCGCTCTGGATTTCCTGCACGGCGACCCGGCCGGAGCATGCGCCCGACTGAGCCTGATCCAGAAGGCCTATCCGTTGAATCCAGCGGTAGGCAATGCGGTCGCTGATTTGATTAAAAAATACAATCCCCCTCCTCTCTAAATGATGCCTTTTTTCACCCACCTGCTTCAAGCCATGGCGATGGGTTGGCAGGAACATTTCGATCAGATCAGAAACTGGCCCGAAGGGACCATCGATCAAATCACCTATTACATTGAGGTTTTCCCCATCCTAATTAGCGTGCTCTGGAGCACCTTCGCTTTGGTCAGCCTTTTGAAATGGTTAGTTCGTCCCGCTCCGTGCTCCGAGCTACCCAGCTATTCGGTCATGATTCCATTTTACGGGGAATGTGATGGAGCCCTGAAAACGGCGCGCAGTCTATCAGGTATCCGTCCGGCACCATTGGAAATTCTTCTGATCGATGACGGATCGCCGAAGGCACCCCAGTCGTCCGAATTTCAGGCCGTGGCCGAAATTCCTTATGCCCGCTTGATTCGTTACGAGAAGAACGCGGGAAAGGCCCACGCCCTGAACGTGGGGCTCAGCAATACCTCCGCCGAGGTCGTCGTTTGCATGGATGCCGATACGATCGCTGTTAGCCGCGATTGGAGCCGGATGCTTTCCCAGTTTAACAGGCATTCGAGACTCGCCGCCATCACCGGTAAAATCTGGCCCATGGCGGTGACCCGTTTTGTCCATCTTTTCCAATGTCTTGACTACCTGGCGGTGATCGGGCTGGTGAAAAATGCTGAGAGCCAATGGGGTTGTCTTCTAACGGTCTCCGGTGCATGGGTGGCTTACCGCAGAGGCGCCTTGAGCGAGCTGGAGAATTTCAATGAAGCTACCAGTGCGGAAGATATCGATCTGAGTTGGCGGCTCCAACTGGCTGGCTGGAGAGCCGATTACGAACCATCGTGGACCGCCTCGGTGGAAATGGCTCCCACTTGGAAAAGCTTGTGGCATCAGCGCAAACGATGGAGCAGCGGCTTCGGCCACGTCGTGCGCGAACATCTTCTCAGCAAAGGGGTCTCTGGCAGAGCCACCAACTTTCCCGTCATCTTCATTTCGTTTCTAACCGTGCTCTGGGCTCTGGCAGGTGTGGTTCTCACCTCTTACACCGCATACGATATGTCGAAGGATTTTCTCCGCGGCGATCCTGTGTTCGACGATGCGTTTTTCAGCCGGACGGTTTATTTCTACGGCATTTGTAGTGCGCTGTTTTACATCCAGATTGGCATTGCAATCGCGATCGATCGGCGCTCGTGGTCATCGTATCCGCTGCTGTTGTTACTAGCACCACTCTATCCGCTCTACTATCTCGTCATCTCATTCACCACGTTTCTTGTGGGCTTCCCAGAGGGCTTCTTCCGTTTTGATAGTGGCAAGTGGTCGCGCACGGTTCGGTTCGATGAGATAGAGCACCCCGCCGCCCCTCCGTTACTGTGAAATTGCTACTGCTTACCTTCCGCCGCTTCATTCTCCTTACAATCAGCGTCAGCGCAATGGTTGTGGCCCTCGAATCCGTGCTGGTACCAAACACGGATGAATTATCCATTGTTTCGCTCCTGCCGGGGGCTATCAATTTTCTGCTAGGTGTGCTCGCATGGGTGCTCGGTTGCAAATAATTACTGTGCTTGCGATGGCTGCACACCTCCATGCTTGCGCCGCGTCCCCCGGACCCGCATGGTTCCATCTATCGAATTGAAGCTCATTTTCATTCCATGAATCTTCGGTCCATTTCTCTCCCGTTCAAAACAGGTCTAAGCTCGTGCTTTTGGCTCACGCTCGGATTCCTTACCCGCCTTTCCGCGCGTGCGGGTGGAGCCAGCGATTCGCTGGATATCAACTGTCCTTACTGCGGATCACCGCTCAACTCCACCCTCAACGAGTGGATTGTCACCGGATTCATGGGCATTGAGGAATACGCCAGGGCAAATTCTAGCGGACGGAGCTGAACCGAGGTTGTCGAACAATCCGCCATACTGCCTAACTAATCGATTTTAGGGAACAGAGAATGCATCCAAGTTTCTCCGGCTGAGGTGAGAATGCATCTATTCTAGGAACTCAGCGCCAATGCGCCGCCCGTAACACCTTTATTCAATTGGGGGTTCTTCACGACGAGCGAAAATCAAAAAGCCCGATCGGCTAAATTGACCTCATCGGTCCAGCCTGTGAGCATCCCCTGGACTCTTTCAAGGTAGCACTGGCGCGCTCGACTGGATTCGAACCAGTGACCGTCCGCTTAGAAGGCGGATGCTCTATCCAACTGAGCTACGAGCGCTTGCACGTCGGGCTGATAACAAGGACCCGCCTTGAAGTCAAAAAATGGTTCGATTTGTTTTCGCGGTACATTTAGCATTTCCGGTTTCAGATTTTTACCCCTAGCCTTTCCCCATGCGCACTGCGGTTTACGCCGGTTCCTTCGATCCTCCGACGAATGGTCATCTCTGGATGATCGAACAGGGGCTGGAAATGTTTGACCACTTGATCGTCGCGATCGGCAACAACCCGTCGAAACGTTATTCATTTACCGTCGAGGAACGGCTTGAACTGCTGCGTGAGTCCACCAAAACAAGCGAGCGCTTAGTCATCGCTCATTTCGACAATCGCTACTTGGTGGATTATGCGAAAAAAATGGGGGCAAAATACATCCTGCGGGGAATCCGCTCGCCAAACGACTACGAATACGAACGGGTCATGCGCCACATCAATGCGGACATGGCTCCTGAAGTTAACACGGTATTCCTGATGCCGCCGCGAGACATTGCGGAGCTTTCCTCGAATATGATCAAGGGCCTCATCGGACCCGCCGGTTGGGAGGAAACCGTCTGTCGCTACGTGCCAGAACCAGTCTTTCGCTCCCTCGCCGCGCGCGGTGGAGCGATTTGATGCCGGCAGCGAGGATCAAATTCCCGCTTTTTTCATGATCGCATGAACATCGTAATCCAAGCTACGAGGCTTGCGTGAACGGAGGGCGTTTGCCTCGTCATCACCGACGAACGATTCGGTAGCAACGTCCCAATGGAGTTTGCGCCCGAGTTTCATGCCGATCCAAGCGGCGGCGCAAGTTTCCAAGCTGCGGGTAGCCTGATCGACCGGGGCGATTGGCTCACGATTGGCGAGGATGGATTCGATCCAGTTTAATTTGTGCTCCTTGCTCGCGGGCCAGCGCTTAGCGTCGGGGCCAAGTGGCGAAAGTAGATTCGCGGCACTCGCCAGCAGGGGGCTTTTCCCATTACTGGGCTTGTTGCCATCACTGGCAGTCACTTTCTCCTCGCTGCGCGTGCAGAAAATCCAGCCTTCCTCGCCTTCAAACCTCAGACCGTTTTCAAATTTATCGTCAAGGATGACTTGGACGTCATTTGGATAGAGCATTTCTACATGATAGTGATGATGGACGTTCCAAACATCGTTTGTCATGAAGTCGGCCTTGGCATCAATCATGGATGGCCCGCCTAACTGTTGACCCATCGCCCACTGCGCGATATCAATATGATGTGCCCCCCAGTTGGTGATCATGCCAAGCCCGAAATCCTCGGTGGTGATCCAGCCGGGGCGCCCAGTAAAACTATCCTGCGGGTGGCAGCGGCCTTCCATGTAATCCTGTTGGGGTGCGGGGCCGAGCCAGCGCTCGTAGTTGAAATTCGCAGGCACCGGCATTGCAGCCGGAGCTTTCCCACTTAGTTTATCGAGCCCAATCCCGATTTTGATACTTTTCAACTTACCAATACGCCCATTCAAAACTGCTTCGCTTGCTGGGCGGAACGCGGCGAAAGGATGCTCCGAGCGCTGTTGGGAGCCCACTTGCAGGATCACCTTTTTCGCCTTCACGGTGGTGCGAAGTGCAATGGCTTCGGCAATATTATAGGTTAGAGGTTTTTGACAATAGATATGCTTGCCCGCGATGGCAGCTTCCACCGCAACAAGACCATGCCAGTGGTCCGGCGTGCTGACGACGACCGCATCAATTTCTTGGTTCGCTAATAGCTCCCGGTAGTCGCTGTAAACTTTAACCTCGACAGTGGTCTCACCCTTTTTCTTGTAGAATTCCTCGATCCTTCTCTTACCCTCAGCAGCACGCTTCGAGTCAAGCTCACAGACGGCAACAACCCGCGCCATCGGCACATCGAGCACATTTCTCATGTCCGCCAAGCCCATCCGACCACAGCCGATCTGTGCGACTTGGATGATTTTGTTAGGTGAGGTCGCGGCGAATAACGAGCCGGTAAAGATATTGGGAAGAGCAATCACCCCGAGTGTTTTGATGAATTGGCGACGATGGCTCATAGTGAATAGGATTTTAGTGGGGTGGGATCTGGATACTGAGATGTTTGGAATTTCTTTCAAGCTTTCCGATTGCGATCCGTTAGAAATCGTTTTGGATCTTCACTGCGTCGCCACCTTCACTAAAAGTCCGGTTTTTCTTACATGGCGGAGATTAGCGGCGAAAAACAATCCTGCGACGGTGCCCCAGATCAGGTTGAGAAACACGGCGGATTGGACATTTCCCCACGGTGGTGGGAGGCTGAAGAATAGACAGGAATGTCTGTGTCACGGGGTTGGCTGTTACCTTTCTATCAACTTTTTCCCTATTTCAGAAATCTCGCCGCGCGCTACGCCGATGAAAAGATCTTCTAACGAGGAACGGTGGAAGCGTTCGTGCACCTCGCCTGGCGTACCCTCTGCGAGCACCTTGCCGCCGTGAAGGAAGATAAGTCGGTCGCAGACTTCCTCGATATCGCGCATGTTGTGGGACGTGTAGAGAATAGAGAGCCCCTTTTCTAACTGAAGTTTACGGAGTAGCTTGCGCACGCGGTCAGCGATGTCGGGATCGAGCGAGGCAGTGGGCTCATCTAGCAGGAGTAACCGCGGTTCATTGAGAAGAGCCTTCGCGAGGTTCACTCGGGTGGACTCGCCAGCAGAGAGTTTTCCAGTGACGGATTTCCACAGGTGAGTGATTTCAAGCAACTCTAGCAGTTCATCGATCTTCTGTTTCGGCTGCCGGACTCCATAAAGCCGGGCAAAAACATTCAGGTTTTGCCACACGAGTAGATTGGACGGAAGGCTTGTATAGGCGGAGGAGAAATTGACTTGTTTGAGAATCTCGATCCGGTGTTTCCAAAAATCCTTGCCGAAAATGCGGATGGTGCCCGACGTGGGAGTCGTGAGACCGAGCAGCAAGTTCATCGCTGTGGTTTTTCCTGCACCGTTCACGCCTAGCAGGCCGAGGGATTCGCCCGTGCCCACCTTGAAGGAGAGCCCGTCGAGCGCGGTGGAATCGCCAAAAATTTTGACGAGTCGGTCGGCTTCGAGAATGGGTGTGGCATTGAGCATGCGGCGACCTTGCCACCATCAACGAATTTTTCCAGTGACAATAATGGTAGCTTGGGTAGGCATTGCCAAAGCGATTCACATTTTGGGTGTCGCGTGGTGCCAAGGATTTCCTCAGATTTCAAAGACGTGGAACACAAGCCCGCTAAACGCCGCAAGCTCTCGCTCGATGAATACGAGCAAGGAATTGTTAGGCTTGATGTCAGTATTTTGTCCCGCGCGATCACGCTCGTGGAAAGCAACCTGCCGGAACACGAAGCGCTGGCGCAAGAACTCCTCACCCGCTTGCTGCCGAGAACTGGAAACTCCATTCGCGTCGGCATCTCAGGCGTGCCCGGTGCGGGGAAAAGCACGCTCATCGAGGCGCTCGGTTGTCAGCTCTGTGAAATGGGGCATCGTGTCGCGGTGCTGGCCGTAGACCCTAGCAGCAGCGTAACTGGCGGAAGCATTCTAGGCGACAAAACGCGTATGCAAAATCTCGTCGCAGAAAAGAATGCCTATATTCGGCCGTCGCCCTCCGCAGGATCGCTCGGCGGAGTAGGACGCAAGAGTAGGGAAACGATGCTGCTGTGCGAGGCCGCGGGTTTTAATGTGATTCTGGTAGAAACCGTCGGCGTAGGTCAGAACGAGATCACGGTGCGCTCGATGGTGGATTTTTTCCTGCTGATGATGATCGCTGGTGCGGGCGATGAGCTGCAAGCCATGAAAAAGGGCGTCATCGAAATTGCGGATCTGTTAGTCATTAACAAGGCAGATGGTGGCAACGTGAAATCTGCGAAACTCGCCTGCGTCGAATACAATCGCGTCCTCCATTGTCTGCAATTCGCCACGCCGGGATGGGAAACTTGCTGCACCACTTGCTCCGCGCTCATTCCTGAGACACTCGCTTTACTCTGGCAGACGATCGAAAAGTTTTCCGTGCTCACCCGCATGTCGGGCGCGTTCGACTCCCGCCGTGAACATCAGTCGATCGACTGGATGCACGCGATGATCCAGGAAGAACTCCATCGCCGCTTTTTCCGCAATTTATCCGTTAGAAAACAGCTCCCTGAAATCGAAAAGCGCGTGGCGGATCAAACACTTCCCGCCGCCACCGCAGTGAGGCAGATCATGGACAGCTATGACCGCTAGATTCTAGCAAAATCTCCGAGTTGAAACGCTGCACTCGCACGAAGCCGTTGATTTTCGATTACCAATGAGTCGCTCCGCGAAAGGCTTGGAGGCGCGATTCGATATCCGATTCTGTGAGTCCCTCAAGCTTTCTGGTAGAGAATGCTTCACAGGTGAAAGAAGCAAGAATCGAGCCTTTGACAATCGCTTCACGGAGAACGGCATCGGAGTAGGGTGGATGTCCTTGAGATGCGAGGAATCCAGCCATGCCGCCGAGGAATGTGTCGCCCGCGCCCGTTGGATCGGCGACGTGTTCAAGCGGATAGGCACTTGCACGGAAAATCTCGCCGCCTGGCGAAAACATCATGGCTCCGAATTCGCCAAGCTTCACGACGACATGGCGGGGACCTTTTTCGAGAAGTATTCTACCAGCTTTCACCAGATTGGTAGTGCCTGCCAGATCACGGGCCTCGCCTTCGTTGAGGACGAAGAGATCCAGATGTGGCAGCACTTCATGCAGACGCTCGTTCGCGATTTCGATCCACAGATCCATGGTGTCCGCGATGATGAAACGCTTCGATGCATTGGCGTCATTTCCCTTTAAAGCATCACATTGGGTGAGCATTTCTAATTGATTATCGGGCGACATGTTAGCCAGCACGACAATCTCGGAGCTCGCGGATTCCGCGGGCACTTTGACCTGCCAACTTTCCAGTACATTCAGCCCGACCCGGTGTGTCGTGCGGTCGTTCATGTTTGTGTGATACTCGCCGGACCAGGTGAAAGACTCATTTTCTGAACGCTCCACGCCACCTAACGAAACGCCCTGAGCCTCTAACATCTTCAAATGCTCTACCGGAAAATCATGGCCGATGATGCCAATCAGATTGACTGGTCGGCTGAAAAACGAGGAGGCCAGCGCGGCGTAGGCCGCAGATCCACCTAGCAGATTCTGCGCCTCCGCTTCGGGAGTTTTTACATGATCGATGGCGATCGTGCCGCCGATGACAATACTTGGATTAGGAATCGCGGTGGACATGGTTGGGCAGGGAAACTGAACCAGCCACTCACGTCTGCAAAGGCAAAAGCACCTCTCTGCGACCAAAGGATATTCAGAGAGATAAAACCTCCCCGCTGTTCCCGCCAAAAATAGCAGAAGCGTGTACGGGGAAACCAACTTTCTGCTCTATAAAAAATAAGAAAAAAGTGGTCGGGGCGGCCAGATTCGAACTGACGACATCCGCGTCCCAAACGCGGCGCTCTACCAGGCTGAGCTACGCCCCGTACACGGGCGGACCCTTGGCGAATCGGCGATGCGAATCAAGAAATTCTTTAATGAAATTTCATTTCCCATCATCCACGCCGATCAAACACTCTAAATCCCCTGAAAAACAGCGAGTTGGAGTCGTAGTTCGCAGTGCGCAATCCTCAGCCATGGCCGAAATTAGGGTATCCATCCGGTTTCATCCAAATCAAGGACAGGCGAACTTCTCTCTTGGCACTTCTCTCATCCCTCGCCACATTGCATCCACACGACAGGGGAGCTTCACGATCATGGAGCCGAGATTTTCCGATGCGCGGAATACACCCTCCGAACCTGACGCGGGTCATGCCGCCGTAGGAAGTCGAAACATCCAGTAGTTTCCCCTTCCCGGCCGTGCAAAGTTCCGCACGGCCTTTTCATTTTCATCATCCATCTCTTCTCTGCTCACTGCTCACTCGGCACTTCTTCCTCTTCCCACCTATCAACCATCCACTCTCAACCATCAACCTCTTCCAATGATTTCCACCGACGAAACTACCGGCGCACCTGCTACCGAATCTCACGACGCCTCACGCGCTCAACTCCCCGCCTCCACCCGCGTTTACGTCGAGGGCCAGATCCATCCGTCCGTCCGCGTGCCGATGCGCGAAATTTCACTCTCCGATACGAAATCCTATAACGGGCGTATCGAGAAAAACGCGCCGGTCCGCGTCTATGACTGCTCCGGTCCGTGGGGAGATCCGGCATTCACTGGCACTTCCGACCAAGGCCTCCCTGCTCTTCGCCGTGATTGGATTCTCGCACGCGGCGATGTCGAAGCCTACGACGGCCGCCCCGTCCAACCGCAGGACAACGGCTACCTTACCGAGAAACACGCGGAATACGCCTCACAATCCGAGCGTGCTAACAAGTTCATCGAATTCCCCGGCCTTACCGCCGAACGCCGCCAACCGCTCTGCGCCAAACAATCAGAAAGGGGCATAGGCGTCTCGCCTGTATCTTCCTTTTCCAACCCTGTCACCCAACTCCACTACGCCCGCCAAGGGATCATCACGCCGGAGATGGAATTCATTGCCATCCGCGAAAACCTTAAAATCTCAAATCTCAAATCTCAAATCTCAGATCAAAAGGACGACATCGTCCGCAACAATCTCGACAAGCAGCACGCCGGTTCGACTCAGCTTCCTAACAGCCCCTACACGCCTAACATCTTCCAGCGTTTCCCGCAGCGCATCCCCGCCGAGATCACGCCGGAATTCGTTAGATCCGAAGTCGCCGCCGGCCGCGCGATCATTCCGCTCAATGTGAACCACCCGGAATGTGAACCGATGATCATCGGCCGCAATTTCCTCGTGAAAATCAACGCGAACATCGGCAACTCCGCCGTCGCCTCTTCCATCGAAGAAGAAGTCGAGAAAATGCGCTGGTCCACCAAATGGGGTGCGGACACCGTAATGGACCTTTCCACCGGCAAGAACATCCACGCCACCCGCGAGTGGATCCTCAGAAATTCCCCCGTCCCCATCGGCACCGTGCCAATCTATCAGGCGCTCGAAAAGGTCAACGGCAAGGCCGAGGACCTCACCTGGGAACTCTATCGGGACACCCTCATCGAGCAGGCCGAGCAAGGCGTCGATTATTTTACCATCCACGCCGGCGTCCTGCTGCGCTTCGTTCCGATGACCGCCAGCCGCATGACCGGCATTGTTAGCCGCGGCGGTTCTATCATGGCCAAGTGGTGCCTTTCCCATCACAAGGAAAACTTCCTCTACACCCATTGGGACGAAATCTGCGACATCTGCGCCGCCTACGATGTCAGCTTCTCCATCGGCGACGGCCTCCGCCCCGGCTCCATCGCCGATGCCAATGACAAGGCGCAGTTCGGCGAACTCGAAGTGCAAGGCGAACTCACCACCCGCGCTTGGGCCAAAGGCTGCCAGGTCATGAACGAAGGCCCCGGCCACGTCCCGATGCACATGATCGAGGAAAACATGGCCAAGCAGTTAGAGTGGTGCCACGAAGCCCCCTTCTACACACTCGGACCTCTAACCACCGACATCGCCCCCGGTTACGACCACATCACCAGCGGCATCGGCGCCGCCATGATCGGCTGGTACGGCTGCGCGATGCTTTGCTACGTCACCCCCAAGGAACACCTCGGCCTTCCTAACAAAGACGACGTGAAAGTCGGCGTCATCACCTACAAGCTCGCCGCCCACGCCGCCGACCTCGCCAAAGGCCACCCCGGCGCCCAATACCGCGACAACGCCCTCAGCAAGGCTCGCTTCGAATTCCGTTGGGAAGACCAGTTCAATCTTTCGTTAGACCCCATCACCGCCCGCTCATTCCATGACGAAACCCTCCCGCAGGACGGAGCCAAAACCGCCCACTTCTGCTCCATGTGCGGCCCCCACTTCTGTTCGATGAAAATCAGCGAAGACGTCCGCCAATACGCCGCGGAACAAGGCATCGCCGAGGATGAAGCGCTGGCGAAAGGCATGGAGGAGAAATCCAAGGAGTTTGCTGAGGCGGGAGCTGAAGTTTACGTCCCTGCGTAACCGCTTCCGCCATGTGGAATGAACTCGATGTCGTCCGGGACGTCTCCAGCCGCCTTGATGCGGCTGGGCTCGAGTTCATGCTGACCGGTTCGATGGCGATGAACTTCTATGCCCAACCCCGAATGACCCGGGACATAGACCTCGTCATCGCCCTGACTGCAACCAACGCCTCGAAAATCGTGACCGTCTTCGCGCCAGACTACTACGTTTCGCCCGAAGCCGTTTGCGATGCGATCACTCACGAGTCGATGTTCAACCTCATCCATGAGGACAGCATTACCAAAGTGGACTTCATCGTTCGCAAACGCAGCCCCTATCGACTCGCGGAGTTCGGTCGCCGCAAACGCATCGAAATCGAGGACTTCACCACTTGGATTGTCAGCAAGGAAGACCTCATCATCTCCAAGCTCGACTGGGCGAAAGACACCCGCTCGTCCCAGCAATTTGGCGACGTCCGGAATCTCCTCTCCACGGACTGCGACATCCCATACATCGCTCACTGGACAGAAATCCTCGGACTGGGTAGTTTGTGGTCGCAAATTCAATCATGAACGACACCTCACCGGAAATCGCCGCCATGGTTCACGCTCGCCTGATGGCGAAGAGCGGCGAGGAACGCTTTCTCATGGGCATCCGCATGCACGAAGCCGCCCGCCGCATGGTGATGGCTTCGTTTCCTCCGGGAATCACCGACGAGCAACGCAAGGAGCTCCTCTTCGAGCGATTTTACGGCGGCGAACTTTCCTCGGTCTCTCGCGATATGCCCACCCCAATCGGCAACGGCGATTGCGTTAAAGGCCGCGATGCTCTCTTTGCCAACGAGACCGTGGATTCTTTGTTCGAACAAGCACTCTTCCGACAATCGAAGTGAGCCGGTTTGTCTCAGGCCTCGATCCGAGAACCCAGCGATAGAGCAAGCAACTTCCGTCCCCTAACTGAAGCCTGAAAAGCTCGGCAACTCCCGTTACGTTCATGATCACTCACCAGTTTATAACAAAAATATGACTACTTCTTTGAAACCTGAAGTCATTAAGAAAGTTGAGCAGGCCAGGTCATTTTTTGATCTGGCTCAAGTCGCAGCGAAGTCATCACACGACCTCAATCTGTTCGTCGCAATCAATCAGGTCCAAGATGCCGTTGAGATCTTTTTGTTCGCTCTCGCGGATCACTGCCGCACTCGGCCTAACACTCCAGCCGCCGCAGCATCACATTCAAGTTAGTCGGGAGGGTAACCTTTTAAATTATTGGGTGGTGAATTGAGGCAATGTTGGTGAAAACATCATTTTTATTCATTTTCCTGAAATTTTGTCCCGTTTTTCACGTTTGAAAGTTTCTTACTAATTATGATGACCTCGAATTTCATGTGGATGATGTGCGCCTTAATGGCGTTCGGCGTCTGTTCGCTTCAGGCTAAAACTTCACGGGAGGCCTGTATTCCCAAGAATCCAGAGGCGGCAAAAGCCAACAGCCACGAGATGCATTCGGCGCAGCTGGGCACAGAAACAAGAAATTCGACGCGGGTCGTAATCCAAAATCTTCCTAAAAACTTCAACCCGATTTAGGTTTCTGCCCGTGTTTACGAAAAGAAGAAGTCTATCCCTGTTATTGCTTGGCTTCGCAGCCACTGCGACCGCCCGCGCAGAGTCGGGCCCTGAGGTGGGCCCGGATCATCCCGCCGCCGTGATGACCCCTGTCACCACTCATGCCGGACCGCCGCCCAAGCCGCTCTTCGACCCACGCACCTATGGTGCCAAAGCCGACGGTGCAACCTACGACACCGCCGCCCTCCAAAAAGCCATCGACTCCTGCGCTGGCACCGGTGGCAGCGTTTATCTCGCGGGCGGCAGATTTCTCTCCGCCGCACTCACCCTGAAGGCAGGCATGACGTTCTACATTGCCAAAGACGCCGTCCTCCTCGGAGGCATCGAAGCTGCGGACTACCCCGATCACATGCCCGCCAAAACCGCCGCTAGCGCCAACCGTCGTAGCCTGCTTTTCGCCGATCGAGCCGACCACCTGGTGCTCGACGGCGACGGCGTCATCGACGGTCAAGGGAAGTTCGTCAAAATGAACGGACGCGAACCTTTCCGCCCGTCTTTGATCCGCATCTTCAGCAGCAAGGACGTGACCGTGCGCAACCTCACGCTCAAAAACCCGCGGATGTGGACTCAGGTGTACAGCGAGTGCGAACACCTTTTCATCGGCCACCTCACCGTGCTCGCTCCGCCCGTCTATCAAAACCTCGACGGCATGGACATTTGCGACTCCCGCGACGTGGTCATTCGCGACTGCAATATTGATTCCGAGGACGACAGCATCTGCCTGAAAACCCATGGCGCGCCGGGGCTTCAAAACATCCTCGTCGAGAACAATACGATCCGCTGCCGCCGCGCCAACGCCATCAAACTCGGCACCGCCACCACCGGCCCGATCTTTGGTCTTCGCATTCTCAACAACACCGTGCTCTCCGCCCAATACGCCGGCCTGTGCATCGAGTCGGTGGACGGTTCCTCCGTGAGCGACGTTCTTGTGCGCGGCCTCGATCTCAAGAACACGGGCCAGCCAATCTTCATTCGGCTTGCCCCACGTCACATCAACACTCCGGCCAGGGGGCTGCCAGCGGCCACTCTCTCTGGCGTTACCATCGAGCGAGTGCGCGCGCTGGGCACCCACACCCGCACGCGGGGCGCGAGTACCATCAGCGGAGTCCCAGGCATGCGCGTGAAGGACGTCGTTATCCGCAATTGTTACTTCGAGATGCCCGGCGGTTTGCCCACCGTACCAAAGACTCCCGGCGAAAAGGAAACTGACTACCCGCAGTCAAATTTGTTCGGCGATCCACCGGGTTGGGCTTTTTACGTTCGCCACGCCGATGGAGTCGCCTTCGAAAACGTCACCGTCCGCCTGCGTAAACCCGATGCACGCCCTTGGCTCGCCATAGAAGACGCCGATGTCAAAACCACCTCGTGCCGAGATCTAAGTTCCCATCCGGCCACTTTACCTAGGCCCTGATTCATCCTCCGTCATGAAAATCCTGCCCCTGCTCTGTTTCGTTCTGTTCTTTCAAGCCGCCAGCGCCGCCACCCTGGAAGAAGATTTTAAAACCCCTCCCGCCGCCGCGAAGCCGATGGTCTGGTGGCATTGGATGGGGCACAACATTAGCAAGGACGGCATCACCAAAGACCTCGAAGCGATGAAAGCTTCGGGCATAGGCGGGGCCACGATCTTTAATCTCACGTCCAACGTGCAATCCGGCGGTGCGCCCATGCAAAACACGCCATGGCCGGAAAACGATTACCGCAGCCCCGCTTGGTGGAAACTGGTGCGCCACGCGGCGGAGGAGGCGGATCGTCTCGGCCTCAACCTCGGCATGCATAACTGCGTAGGCTACTCCGCCACCGGCGGGCCATGGATCACGCCGGAGCGTTCGATGAAGACCGTCGTATGGTCAAAAACCCCGGTGACAGGCGGCGCACCCTTCTCTGGAAAACTGGCGCAGCCGGAGACGAAACTAGGTTTTTATCGCGAGATCGCGGTCGTTGCGGTGCCCGACTTGGCGGAAATTCCTCGGGAGCAAGTGCTCGACTTGAGCGGACAACTCTCCGCCGACGGCACGCTTCACTGGACGGCTCCCGCTGGAGCTTGGCTAGTTTATCGCTTCGGCTACACCACGACCGGGCACGGCTGCGCTCCGGCGCCCGAGGAGTTGAAGACGCTCGAATGCGACAAATTGAGCGCCACGGATTCCCACTTCCATTTCGAGCAGGTGCTGCAACCGCTCAAAGAAAATCTCGGGCCGCTTCTGGGAAAATCGCTCCGCCACCTCACGCTCGATAGCTACGAAGCAGGAAATCTTAACTGGACTGAAACCTTCCGCGAAGAGTTCAAAACTCGGCGCGGCTACGACCCTGTGATCTGGTTGCCCACGCTCGACAAGAGGATCATCGGCAATGCAGATCAGAGCGTGCGGTTTGCGTGGGATTTCAAAACCACCGTCTCGGATTTATTCGTCCAAAATAATTTCCGCCAAGGCAAGGCGCTCACGAATGCGGAGGGTGTGCAGATGTATTTGGAACCTTACTCGGGCCCGTTTAACACCATTGAGGCTGCCGCAGTGCCAGACATGACCATGGGGGAATTCTGGCTCGGCAGCGGCGGTGAAATCAGCCGAGACATCGTGGGGTCCGCGCAGGCCGCCGGCATCAAGATCATCGCGACCGAATCCTTCACCGCGTCGCCGAGTAACGGGGCATGGTCTGAAACTCCCGCTTTACTAAAATCGTCAGGCGATGGCGCCTGGAGCAGCGGTATCAACCAGTTTTTTCTCCATCACTGGGTGCACCAACCGCTCGCCGACAACCTAAAACCCGGCCTGAGCATGGGCTGGTGGGGCACGCATTTCGGCCGCCATCAGACTTGGTATGAACCCGGCAAGGCGTGGCTGGCTTACATCGCTCGTTCGCAGGCCCTACTCCAGCGCGGTGAACCAGTCTCCGATTACCTAGCGGTGGACAAAGGCTCGAACCTTGGCCCCAATCGTAGCGATACGATTTCCGCCGCCGATCTCATGGCGCAGGGCTCGGTCAAAAATGGTCGCATCGTGCTGCCGAGCGGTCGCAGCTACGCCTTGTTGCAGCTGCCCTCGACGTCCAAGATGTTGCCCGCCCTCGCGACCAAACTCAAAGAGTGGGTCAACGCCGGCGCGGTGGTCGTCGGCACGCGCCCCGACGCCTCGCCGAGTTTGCAAGATTACCCCAAAGCCGATGCGGCGGTCGCAGCCGTGGGTGGTGAACTTTGGGGTGAAAAATCCGAAGCTGAACGCCGCGTAGGAAAAGGCCGTGTATTTTTACGCACCGACGCTGCCTTGGCCGCTCTCCAGCTGGGCCCCGATTTCGCCGCGCAGCCGGCCCAGTCCACCGTCCGCTATACGCATCGCCGCGATGGCGACACCGAGATTTACTTCGTGACCAGCCGGGATCAGAAACAACTGAAATTCACCGCTCAACTGCGCGCATCCGGAAAAATTCCCGAGCTGTGGGACGCCGAGCGCGGCACCCACCGGACCGCGCCGACTTGGCGCCAGCATTCCGGTTACACGGAAGTGGATTTGAACCTGCCCGCCAACACATCCGTCTTCATAGTGCTCCGCGAAACGACTGCGGCCACCGCCTCGGCACCGCTGCCGGAAACCAAACTGGCTCCCGCGCCTTTGGTCATCGACGGCGCGTGGGACGTTCTGTTTCCGGAAGCTGGGAAGGTCACCTTTCCCTCGCTCGCCTCCTGGACAGAATCCAGTGCAACTCCGGTAAAATACTTTTCCGGCACGGCAACTTATCGAAAAGAAATTGAAGTCCCTGCCAATTGGCTGCGACTCGCTGGCAAACCTTGGCTCGATCTTGGCGACGTGCGCGAGCTGGCGCACGTGCGCATCAACGGCATGGATTGCGGCGTCGCTTGGCACGCGCCGTTTCAAGTGCCGCTCGAATCCGCGCTCAAGCCGGGCAAAAATATCCTGGAAATCGAAATTACTAACACCTGGGCCAATCGCCTGATTGGCGATGAACAGCAGGCGGAAGACTGCACCTATACGGCTCCCGTTAGTTTCGGCAAAGACAAGGAGGGCAAGCCGGTGTTGGTCGGTCGCCGATTGACCCAGTTCCCCGACTGGCTCACCCACCACGCTTCGAGACCCTCAACCCGGACGACGTTCTCGAATTGGAATTACTTCACCAAGGATTCCCCGCTGCTCATGTCCGGCCTCCTCGGACCAGTCCAGCTGATTTCTCACGAATAAAACACGACACCAACCACAATGACATCATATGCTTTTCGCCTGCTGCTATGCACCGCGCCAAGGACGAAGGTTGGAGGCGCCTGTCCGCGTTCTGACCGCTTCGATGCGGAGGACGCGAAAGCGAAATTCCTTGCCGAAGCAGCCTTCTGTTAGTAGTGATGTTAATCCCACCAATTCTTCTCAGCGCGGAATCACCAACTTGCTCCCACCCATGAAAAATGCCCCCATTCGTTTGATCCTTTGTTTCCTTTTGGCAGGCGGTGCTCGAAGTTTGCTTTGGGCGCAGGCTGCGCCGTCCGCGCCATCTGCGCCGACACAGGCGGTGTTCCCCTTCGATTGGAAAGTGGCCGAAGCGAAAAATTATTGGGGTTACACCCGCGAGGAGGTGGAAAAGTATTTCAGCCACCCGATCACTGAGAAAGAAGACCGGTCCGGCCTGGATGTGACGCGCGTTTCTCCTCCGCCCCAGCCAGGAATTCATCCCCGGGTTCTGCTTCAGCCTGAGGATCTCCCCGATCTGCGGCGACGTCTCAAGGAAACCATTCCCGGCAGAATGGCGATGGATTCGATGCGGGCGGCGCTGCAGAGCGGCATCAAGAAAAATGAACCGGTCTGGTCTTCCCTTTGTGAAGGCAAGACGCCTCCCGGAGCCGATATTGGGAACTTGGCTCATTTGCTGGCCCATGAAACCCTGCGCTGCTTGATCGATGACGACAAGGCCGGGGGCCGCAGGGCCGCCGCTGCCACGGTCGAGGTGGCCAAGGCCCTGCAGGCCGAATTGCGGAAGCGCCGCGCTGAAGCGAAGAAGCCTGAGGATGCGCACGACTTCCAAGTCCTGTCGTACACCGTGCGCTGGGGAATGATCGGCCTGGCCTACGATTTCGCGTATGGATGGATGGATGGGCCCCAGCGCGACATCGTGCGCGCCTTTCTGGCGGAATCGAGCCGCGACATGACCCAGATCGGGTGTGACGTCCCGCCTGCCCTGCCGGCCAATACCTCCAATTGGATCGGATTCCACCTGCGCCAGGCTTATCAAACCCTTGCCATTGAGGGCGAGCCGGGCTTTGACGCGGGCACGTCGGCACGCCTGCGCGGGGCCCTCGAACGATATTACACCATCAATGTCACCGAGAGGGGGGAACTCTATGAAGGAATGGGCAAAAACTGGCTGATGCCCGAGAACGCGCTGCCCTACCAACGGCGGGGGGTACCCCTCCTGACCCTGGCCAAGGTGCGCAACGAAGTCCGGGACTATTTTCTCCACTCGGTCAGCCCGTGGGGCAAGGGTTGGACCTTCTATGATTCCAACGGGGGCAGCGCCTGCACGCCGCAGCTAACCGATGTGCTCGTGATGAAGCATCTCTACCCGCAGGATCCCAAAGTGGACTACGTCTATCGCTGCTCCGTGGGCGAGGATTACAAGGCATTCAAGGTCACGATCCGCGGAGATCACCCCATGAATGTCCTCTCGGCCATTCCGTTCGTCCTCTTCGCCCACGAATACCTGCCGAACCGGACGCTGGAGCAGGCACGGGCGGCGGCCACCGCCGGAGTGGAGCCCGTCTATTTTAACAACGACACGGGCAACCTCATCGCCCACAGCTCGTGGGATCCGGAGGCTCTGCAATTGATGGTTTTTTCCCGAAGCCTGCCGGGCGGACACAGGTTTCCGGATCGCGGACACATCGAACTCAAGGCGCTCGGTCGATCCTGGTCGGTCTATCGCAACACGTGGCAGAAAGAGCCCGACAACTACCGGCCGATTCACCGCTCGCTCATGACAGTGGATGGCCGCGGCCCGTCGGACCTAGCCGGTCGCTGCGCGGGGATGAGAAACGATTCCCGTCAGACGTCTCTTACCGTGGACACCACACTCGCCTACAACTTCAAGGTAGGGGGCAAGGACCGCACCGAGGTCAATCTGAATTATTTCCGGCTTAAACCGAGCCCTCTTCCATGGATGTCGCTTCCGCTCACCGATCTGCCCAACTGGCAAACCGGAATAAAAGGGAGCGAATATTGGAAAAAACTCGAGCCGCAGGTCCGCTATTCCCGTCGCACGGCCGGGTTGATCAAAGGGAACCATCCCTTCGTTTTGGTCACGGACCATCTCCGGCAGGAAGATGACGCCCAGCATTTGTTCCGCTGGCATCTCGCGTTGGACAAGGGTCTGACGCCCAGCCCTCTGCTGGAGGAGCAAGGGCCAAAAGGGTTCCGTCGTGATTTCATCGTGTCGGAAGACACCCCTGGGCCGGTCCCACGTCATCTCTTGGTCCGCGTTCTCTCCGTCAACGGTTTGGTCAATTCGAAGGAAGCGCCACCGAGCGAAACCAAGGGGCCAAGCCTGGAGGTTTATGCGCGAGCCCAGGACCCCGGCTATCGTGTCCTGATTTATCCCTATCGCGAGGGGGAGGCTCTCCCGGTGACGAAGTGGCAGGACGAGAACACGCTACTGGTGCAGTGGCCCGGGGGAGAACAAACTATCGTCTTCAGTTCCGATGGGGCCGGGGGAACCACTTTTGAAGTGAAGTAACCTGCTCGAACCGGTCCAACTGATTTCTCACGAATAAACCCTACCCAATGACATCTTATGCCTTTTGCCTGCTGCTTTGCACCGGACCTGGTTTGACCGCGCAGGCAAAGGCCAACGCTCAAGAGGCCGCCCCTTCGTCGCTCCCAGTTCGCCTGCGCCAAACACCCGCCCTCAAATCTGTTAAAAAATGACATCAATATGAACAAAGTTTTTTTAGTTTTAGCCCTCGGATTAACTTCAACACTGGCGCTGCCTGCAGGGGTGACACTGGCTCCGGTTTTCGGTGATCACATGGTTTTGCAACGAGGCATCGAAGTGCCGCTGTGGGGCCGGGCGGCGCCGGGTGAGAAAGTCACCGTGAAGTTCCAAACCCAGGAGAAATCTGCGGTGACGGATCTCGGGGGCGATTGGCGGATCAAACTGGAAGCCTTGGCCGCCGGTGGACCAGAAATTATGACGGTGCGCGGTTCAAACACTCTCACCGTCACAGATATTTTGGTCGGCGAAGTTTGGGTCGGAGCGGGACAATCCAACATGCAAATACCGACATCGAGCTTCATCGGCAACCCAAACAACCCCATGGTCAGCACCCGGGCCGACAAGAATCTGGAGGCCCTCGTCAACGCGGCACCTTATCCAAAGGTGCGCTTTTTTGCCGCAGCCGTGAATAACAAGCCCGTTCCCGCAGCGGAAATGAAATGGGAGCCTGCCACATCCGAAACGCTTAAAATTTCTTCGGCCCAACTCAGCGCGATGGGAGTGACCCTTTCCAAAAAGCTGGATGTGCCGGTAGGTCTAATACTGGCCGCGATCGGTGGTTCGCCTTCGTCACGATGGGTAACCCCGCAAGCCGTCGCGGAGGATGCCGCCTGTCAGGAGTCGTTGACCAAAGCCCGCGCGACTTATTTCCCGGAAAAAGAGCAGGCGGCATATGAAGTGGCGCTCAAAAAATACGACGCCGACCAGGCAGCGTGGACACAGCTCTCCGAGGAAGAGAAGAAAGGCAAAAAAGCCCCCGGAAAACCAAATCCTCCGGTGCCACCCGGAGTCGGACGTTGGTCAGTGGGGGATTTACACGAAGAGGTCTTGAAGCCGCTGATTGGTTACGGAATTAAAGGCGTGTTCTGGGATCAGGGAGAGTCGGGGGCCTTCATCCGCGGAATAGACCAGTTCACTATGATGGGAGCGCTGTTTTCCAGTTGGCGCAAGGAATGGGGGCAGGGGGAATTTCCTTTTGTGATCGTGCAAAAACCCAGCGGCGGTGGCTGCGCCTTCGATGAAAACGATCCCGTCAATGGTTGGGCTTCCGACAAATTCCAGCCTCTGCCTGCGGCCCCGTCGGGCAATGGCACGGGACGCGAGGAAATGGTCCGCATTGCCTCGATGTATCCGAAAATTTTCATGGTGCCGACCAGTGACCTAGGCGGTGGGCTGCACCCGATGAACAAATTTGCCTACGGCGCCCGCGCAGCCCGAGTGATTCAAGGTGCCATTTACGGACTACCCGGCGAATGGAATGGCCCCACGCTCGCAGAGAGCCGCGTCGAAGGAAGCTCCATCCGCCTCCGCTTCCAGCATGTCGGGCTCGGGCTCGTGACCCGTCATGCCGAGAGCTTGCAGGGTTTTGCGATTGCAGGTGCCGACAAAAAGTTTGTCTGGGCACAGGCGATTGTTGATGGAGAAGCTGTGGTGGTCACTGCTCCATCGGTGCCGAGTCCGCTCTATGTTCGCTACGCTTGGGACGGTCCGATTCCTTGGGCGAACTTTTTTAATCAAGACGGCTTTCCTGCTCTGACCTTTCGGACAGATCGCGATAAATGACAAAAAACGACATCATCGATTCCGGCACGCGACCTCTGGCGGGTTTCGGAAAAAATCCAATTTTACCGTAAACAAACTACTCGTCCCCATGAGCCCACGCACAACCGCTAAGTCACTTCTTCTCTCGATAATCGCCGGCTCCTGTTTGCCCGGTTTTCTCGGTGCCCAAACACCCGCCCTCAGCCCCATGTCGCCCCAGCTCCGGGACCCTGAAACTTCGGCGCAACATGACGCCCGCATGGCGTGGTGGCGGGATGCCAAGTTCGGTATGTTTATCCACTGGGGGCTCTACGCCATTCCTGCCGACGGCGAGTGGCACATGCGCCAACACAAGATGCCGATGGCCGACTACCAAAAGTTGGCCGAGCAGTTTAACCCCACGAAATTTAACGCCGACGAGTGGGCGTCCCTCGCCCACGACGCCGGCATGAAATACATGGTGCTCACCGCCAAGCACCACGATGGCTTCGCGATGTTCGACTCCAAGGCGAGCGATTATAACATCACTCAAGCTACACCCTTCAAGCGGGACCCGCTCAAGGAATTGTCCATCGCCCTGCCGAAATACGGAGTGAAGCTTGGCACCTATTATTCGATTCTGGCCGACTGGGGCCATCCTGGCGGAGGAGCGGGCGAACCCAAATGGGATCCGGCGCAGCAGGGCTCCTTTGACGATTATTTGAATAAAGTCGCGGTGCCCCAGGTAAAGGAACTGCTCACCAACTACGGTCCGATCGCGGAACTGTGGTTCGACAACGACGGCTCCGCTAAGGCTTCCCCAGAACAGGTCGCGCGGATCGCCGAGGCGGTGAAGCTACAGCCCCAGGCGCTCGTCACTCCGCGCCTCCTCGGCTACCCGGGGGATTTCGAGACCTCCGAAGCCAGCATCCCCATGCTCCCTCCGCAAAAAGACTGGGAACTGTGCACCCGCGCCAACGGGTCCTGGGGCTACACGAAGGCCCCTGCTCGTACGCTTAAAAGTCTGCTAGACGAGTTAACCGAGGCCTGGGGCAAGGGCGGTAACGTTCTCCTCAACGTGGGACCCGATGCAACGGGCGTGATCCCCGCCGACACCGCCGTGAGACTGCGCGAGATCGGCACTTGGCTCAAGGTCAACGGCGAAGCAGTTTACGGCTCCACCCGGGGCCCCTTTGACTACCTGCCATGGGGCTGGACCAGCCTCAAGGGAGACATGCTTTACTTGTTTGTCCAACGCTGGCCCGAGGACGGCACGATCAAGCTGCCGATGACCAACATGATTGAAAAAGCCTCGCTGCTCGCTTCCCCCGGGCAGGATTTACCCGTCGAGCAAACGGGCAGCGTGGCGATGGTGAAAACTCCCAAGACCGCGCCGGATGCCAACGTGACCGTGATCGCGCTCAAAGTTCGCGGCGAGATTGCGCCCCTTCACTCACTCTTGCTCAACAAACCGGTGGTTGCATCTGAAAATCAACCGAATGGCGGCACGGTCGTGAACGGTGGTGCCGGCGGCGACTGGCGCATCAAAAATACCACTGGCACGCTCGAAGTGAACATGGGGCAGCCCCAGACGTTTTCCGTCATGCGACTCACCCTCCCCTACACCCAAGCCAGTAAAGTTCTGCTAGAGGTTAAAGATGGCGAGGCGTGGAAACCCGTCTGGTCAGAAGAAAATCCCAAGGGCATCTCCTTCATACAAACCTTCCCGCCCGTCACCGGCCAAATGGTGCGGCTCACGATCAAAAGCGCCAAACCTGAAATCCGCGTCGGCGTCTTTGAGCTTTTCCCGCTACCTTAAATTCCATACCCAACTTTTTCGTGAAAACCAAATCCATCCCCACCGCGCTTATGCTCCTCGCCTTCGCGAGCCCCCTCGTCGCGATTCCCTCCGTGGTGGCCCAGACGGAATCCTCCCCGCGCCAGCGCGTGTCATTCAATGGTGACTGGCGCTTCACCAAGGGCGACCCCGCCGATGCCCACGACACACTCAGCTATTTTAAAAATCCTGCCGTGCGTGAGGCGTTGCTTGCCTCCGTGCCTCCATCCCAACTCACTGGACCGCAGCGCGAGTTTGGCGCCGCCGTCAGCTACGTGAATCCGTCGTTCAAGGAAGTGGATTGGCGCGCGTTGAGTCTGCCACACGATTGGGGCATCGAAGGCCCGTTTGATCAAAAACTGCCGGGGGAATCCGGCAAGCTTCCCTGGGCTGGGGTCGGCTGGTATCGTAAAACATTGACCGTGCCTGCTGAAGACGTGGGGAAACGCTTCACGCTTCAAATCGACGGTGCCATGGCCTATGCGATGGTCTGGTGCAACGGCCAGTTCGTGGGCGGTTGGCCTTACGGCTATTCGTCGTTCCATCTCGACCTCACTCCCGTCTTGAAACCCGGCGCGAAGAACACGCTCGTCATCCGCCTCATCAATCCCGAGCAGTCCTCGCGTTGGTATCCCGGGGCCGGCATCTACCGCAACGTCTGGCTGCTGAAAACGAATCCCGTCCACGTCGCGCAATGGGGGACGTATATCACCACCCCCGAGATCACCGCAGATCAGGCGGGGGTTTCATTGAAGACTACCGTGGCCAATAACTCTGCGGTCCCCGCCACCTTAACCGTGAAGACCGACGCCTTCCTTCTCGATACGGAGGGCCGCCGCGCCGGCAGTGCTGCCTTCTCGGTGAACTCTTCCTCCGTGGCCATTCCCGCCGGTCAGGAGACCGTCGTCCCCGTCACGGCGACCGTAAAAAGCCCGAAGCTCTGGTCCACGGAAACGCCCAACCGCTACGTGGCCGTCACGACACTCCTACAGGACGGAAAAGTCGTGGACACCTATGAAACCACCTTCGGCATTCGCACGATTGAATTCACCGCCGACCGCGGCTTCCTCCTCAATGGCCAGCACGTGCCTCTCCAGGGCGTTTGCAACCACCACGACCTCGGCGCGCTCGGCACGGCGTTCAACTTTCGCGCCGCCCAGCGCCAGCTCGAGATTATGAAGGAAATGGGCGTCAACGCCTTGCGCACCAGCCATAATCCTCCCGCGCCCGAGCTGCTCGATCTTTGCGACCGCATGGGCATCCTCGTCATGGACGAATCCTTCGACTGCTGGAAAAAGGGCAAGAAAGGCAACGACTACAATCAGCTTTGGCCCGATTGGCACGCTCTGGATCTGCGCGCCGAATACCATCGTGATCGGAACCATCCCTCTATCATCCTTTGGAGCATCGGCAACGAAGTGATAGAACTCGGTGACGCCGTCAACGGCCCGGTCATCGCGGCGGAACTCACCGCCATTGCCCGCGAGGAAGACCCGACCCGCCTCACCGTGGTCGGCTCTAACAATGGCAGTGCCAGCTACAACGGCGTCCAAAAAAACGTCGGTGTCATGGGCCAGAACTATCAGTTCGGCGGTTACGGCCGCTTTAAAAAGGAGAACCCCACCATCCCGCTCGTCGGCAGCGAAACCTCCTCTGCGGTCAGTTCACGCGGGGAGTATTTTTTCCAGACTCCGGAACAGGTCTCCACCCGCGCCGACGAGGACGCGAAGAAGGCGGCGGAAAAAGCGACCATGCAAGGCAAGCCCGCGCCGTCACCACTGCCGCTGCCGCCGTTCACTCCCGTCAGCGAGGACAAAAGTCAGGGCAAGTCGGATTTCCAAGTCAGCTCATACGATCTTTACGGGCCGGGCTGGGCGCACACTCCCGACGGAGAGTTCAGTGCACTTGACCAGAATCCCTCCGTCACCGGCGAGTTCGTCTGGACCGGATTCGACTACCTCGGCGAGCCCACACCTTACAACGGGGATGCGACGAATATCCTGAATTTCCATGACGCCGAAGGGCGCGCTGAGATGGAGCGCCAACTCAAGGAACTTGGCAAAATTCGGGTCCCCTCGCGCAGCAGCTACTTTGGCATTGTCGATCTCGCGGGATTTAAAAAAGACCGCTTCTACCTCTACCAAGCTCGCTGGCGCCCGGATTTTCCCATGGCCCACATTCTGCCGCACTGGAACTGGCCCGAGCGAATGGGACTGGTGACACCGGTGTATGTTTATACCTCGGGAGACGAGGCTGAGCTATTCGTTAATGGAAAATCCCTCGGTCGCAAAAAGAGAGCTTCGCTTGAATACCGCCTGCGTTGGAACGACGTCATTTATCAGCCCGGCGAGCTCAAGGTCGTCTCTTACAAAAACGGCAAGGAATGGGCACAGGACGTGATGAAGACCACCGGCCCAGCGGAGCAACTTCTCCTCAATCCGGATCGCGCGGCGATTCTCGGCGACGGCCGCGACCTTTCGTTTGTGACCGTCACGGTGGCAGACAAAAACGGCCTGCTTGTTCCCCGATCCAAGAATTTGGTGAAATTTGAAATCAGTGGCCCCGGCGAGATTGCTGGCGTGGATAACGGCGACGCCACGAGCTTCGAGTCCTTTCAGGCAAGCGAGCGTAAAGCCTACAACGGCCTAGCGCTCGTTATCATCCGGGCGAAGCCGGGTGCCACCGATCCGATCACGCTCCGGGCTACGTCGGCAGGGCTGCCCCCCGCCACGACCGTTCTGCAATGTGCGCCGACTCCTGCCGCGCCTTAATTCTTAATCGTCACACCGCAACCCATCCCCACTTCCTATGAAAATAAACGCTACCTCCACCGCGCTTCTGCTTCTCGCCTTCGCGAGCCCTCTTGTCGCTGCCGACACCCCGACGGCTTCCACGCCCCCAGCGGCAGTCGATCCGCTCGTCGCCGCCTCCGCGTATGCCAACAAATCCGTCTGGTCCTATCACGGCAGCGAGCCGATTCCGTGGAGTATTTTTAAACCACGCGATTACGGCTCAACGAAGATCCAGTTTAGCGCCGATGGCGTGCGCTCCGTGGGCCGCGTGCCCGCACCGGGCGTGCATCCGCGCTTATTTTTCTCACCCGAAGATCTGCCCGCCCTGCGCAAACGGTTTAAAGAAGACGTCGCCGCCCAAGCTGCCTGGAAAAACATCCTCGCTTGGACTCACGCCCTGAAATTGACTTACGATGAAAAAGCCGATTACGCGCAGCCCGACTGGGCGAATGGCGGATTCCATGTGCATGGGAGGTTTGTCGATTTCATGCGCATTGGTGGCTATGATCGGAACCGCGAGGACTACTATAAAATTTTGGCCGAGGGTGGCTCTCCTAAATCTTATGAAAAAAGCTCACCCGCTAACTTTTTCAAACCGGCGGCCTGCGAAGCCTTTCGTTGCCTGATCGAAGAGGACAAGGCGGGAGCCGAAGTTCTCGCAAAGGCCACCGTTACCGCCATTAAACTCGAGCAGGCGCGTCGCTTGCAAAACGACAAACCGGTCAGTTCGGGGCAGCCGCCCCACCCGTCTACCAGCCGCACAGATGCCTGCTCCCTCGGGTTTATTTACGATTTTATCTTCAACTACCTCACCCCCGAGCAAAAAACGACTCTGCATGACGAACTCGTCACCCTGTCCGCGTGGTCAGACAACTACGGCTCGTTCAACAACGCGGAGGCCAGCCGCAGCAACTGGGCCACCTTCTCGTATTGGGTTTATGATCTTATGGCCATTGAGGGTGAACCCGGGTTCAACGACCTGAAATATCTTGCGCTCTATCGCGGTTGGAGAAATTTCTACACCTATTCGTTTTTCGACAGCGGCGCGGCTTTTGAAGGGGAGGGCAAACTGCTCTTCGGGCTCGATGCCGCCGTGACGATGGATCGTGTGGCTCACAAATATGGGCTTGAGCTGCTGACTCAGCATCCGCTACCGCGCTCGTATTACGGGAAATTTTCCGCCTACGCGATGCTACCTACGCGCGACAAATTCGCCGTCTTCGATATTCTGGGGCACATGGGCGGTGGATTCACCACGCCGCATGATCTGGTCGTCGCCCATTATCTTTTTCCTAACGACAAGACCACGGACTTTATCTATCGTGCCCTGGTCCGGGACGATTATAAGGAACTGCCTGCCAGTCTGCACTCTTTAGCCCATCAAGCCATCACTTCGGCCATTTTTGCCACGGCTTACTCGCCTGAAATTGACCCTGAGAAGTTGAATCTCGGAAAGAGTTTCTTCTGCGGGCAGCGCGCCTTGATGATGACCCGCTCCTCTTGGGACCGGAATGCGACGCTGCTGACCATGCACACGCGCGGGGCCAGCGGCGGCCACCCCTACCCCGATCGCAATGGCATCATGCTGGCGGCGCAGGGACGGACCTGGATCACCATCCCAGGCAAGGATCAGGGACCTTGGGCGTGCAGCACGGTCATCGTTGACGGCGCAGGGCAAACTCCCTCCACCCCGGCGCGGGTGGTGGATTACGTCGATCAACCCCAAGCCACATTCATGACCGGTGACGCCAAGTATTGCTGGGATTGGGTCTGGAGCGTAGCCGCAAAGACCAAGGACGGGAAAGAGATCACCCGCCAAGACGTCGTGAGCAACAACGCGGACACCGGTCCGTCTTGGAAGCTGATCGAGCAGTCCTTCAACGACTTTGCGTGGACCAAAACCGACCACCCAGTTTACCAGCGGCCCATGAAATTCAACAACCACTGGCTGGCGCTGGATGGTGTTCTCGCCCCCTACAAACGCCAGATCAACACCCCAGTTTTGAAATCGTTCCGCACCGCAGGGATCGTCCGCGGTCCGCGCCCCTACGTGCTCGTGGTGGACGATGTGCAGCGCGACGCCATGCCCACCAGCTACGAGTGGAACCTCACTCTTGAGTCTGATGTGGTGGAACTAAAACCAAAGAAAGCCCTCGGCGCCGAAGGCGACGTCATTCTCGTTGGTAAAGATAGCCTCGATACCGACGGTTCGCTCAAACCCGGCGAGCCCGCGCTCCTCGTGCGCACCCTTGCTTGCGAGGGCAAACGCGTCGCGGCAAAAATCGGGCTGCACGATAAAGTGAACCTGCTCACCATTCGCACGGTCACCCCCGCGCCGGACTTTAAAATCATGCTCTACGCCTTCCGCGCCGGTGCCCCCCTCCCGGCCACCACCTGGAACGCTGGCCGCACCGCCGTCTCGGTGTCCTTCCCCGATCAGCAGGATATTATCGCGTTCACCCCGGCCACCTCCGGCAAGACCGACATCGTCATCACCCGCCAAGGTGCGACTCTCGCCAAAATGGACAAGCCGGTCACCCCGCTCAACGATCCGGAATCCGATGCCATGACCGCTCACCTCAAACTAACTCCCAACCATCTCACGACCCTCCTCCGGCAGCAATACGATCCACTGAAACAACCCGGCTTCTTCGCGGGTTGGAGCTTTGATCGCACCGTCTCAGGAGCGTTTGCTCCTCTCGGGGGCAGCGATCCCGGCGCGTTGCCCATTGCGCTGGCTGACCGTAAACCGACCGATGGTATAAACGGCCGCCACGCCCTAGCGATCGGTCCGCAGTCGCTAGAATCGCCTCTGCCGGTTACGAAGGAAATGGAGGGCACACCCTTCACCATCGCTTGTTGGCTCAAGACCAAAGAAGGGCCGGAAATGGGTAAATACCTCAACGTTGAAGACACCTTGAGCGCTGAATTTATCCAGGGTAACCTAAGACTCGGATCACGCGACGTGATCAGCGATGGATGGTCAACCGCTATGGTGTCCAGCTGGACTCATGTCGTCTTCACGTTTGATGGCACCACCGCGTCCCTCTATCGCAACGGCATCCTCATGTCATCGGCTCCTCGTTCGACCAGCCGAAAACTGAACCTCGGCAAAAAGTTTTCAATCGGCGGTAAGAACGGCTACGGCGCCGGCGAGATAAGCGTCCAAAGCATCTATTTCTACAAAACCGGATTCACCCCCCAGGCCGTGGAAAACCTCTACCTGTGGGGCAAGTATGCCCCTCCCTCCCACCTTTAAACCACGCCACCCCACACTCTGCCACCGGGCAGATCATCTCCCGAACAGTGTGCGCCGGTAAACCCGAGATTCGTGTTTCCCGCGCTAACTCTTCCAACGCTTTAAACCTTTGAAAACCCCTCAGTCCCCCGCCCTAAACCCGACCGCCATGATAAAATTTCTTTACCCCAGCGGCTTGGTCGCACTCGCGACGTTTGCCCTGCCTTTAGCCGTCCAAGCCCAAGTTGGCGCAGTCTCATCTGCGAGAATATACTATGTATCCAATAACCTCGAAAGCCCCGTCCCAGAAAAGCCCATCCGTGAGCTGACAGCTCCCCTCACCGCCGCAGAACTCAGCGTGGGGCGAATCGACATCAACACCGCCGAACGCCACCAGAACATGACCGGCATCGGCGCGGCCTTCAGCGAAATCGGCACCCTCGCATGGGCTACTCTGCCTGCGGACCAGCAACAGATTTTGCTCCACGCGCTTTTCGACGCCAAGGAAGGCGCGGGCCTTTCCTTCTGCCGGCTGCCCGTCGGGTCCAGCGATTTCGCGACCAGCGCCTACTCCTATTCCGAGGTGCCGGATGATTATGAAATGAAAAATTTCAGCCTGGCGCGCGATGAGAAATCCATCATTCCCGCCGTGGTCGCCGCCCGTCAGGTGAATCCCAGTCTCCAGCTCTTCGCCTCACCCTGGAGTCCTCCAGGTTGGATGAAGCTCTCCGGAAAAATGGACGGCGGAGGCGGCAAGAACCACGAGAACAACCGGCTGCGCGACGAGGAACCCATCTACGCCGCCTACGCGCTCTACTTTGAGAAATACCTCACTGGCTATCTCCAGCACGGCATTCCGATCGCCCGCCTCTGCCCGCAAAACGAGATGGACTGCAATCCCGGTTATCCCGGCTGCGTGATGGAGCCCGCTCAAACCATCAAACTCGTCACCGGGCATCTCGCCCCCCGCTTCAAAGCCTCTAAAATCACGACCGAAATTTGGCCTGGCACCTTCCGCGAAACTCCGAAAGCCCCCTGGGCTACGGAGTGCATGAAAAACGACGCCTTCCGGGCCGCCGCATCGGGCCTAGGCATTCAATATTACAACGGCCACCTCATCGAGGACATGGCCAAGAACTATCCCGGTGTGCGCTTCATGCACACCGAAGCCAGTTGCGATGATGGCAAGAACACCGCGAAGCAAGCCCTCAATCGGTTTGGTGAGATGATCGGTAACTTCAACGCCGGCTGCGACAACTACGCTTACTGGAACATGCTCCTCGACGAACAACAAAAGAGCGGCTGGGGCTGGAAGCAAAACTCCTTGGTTACCATCGATCGCGTCACGCACGAAATCCGCTACAACGCCGATTTTCAGCCGGTATGTCTCGCCAGCCGTTTCGTGCGTCCGGGCGACGTGCGCGTAACCGCCGCGTTTCACAATGCCAACGGCATTAAGTTTTCCACTCCGGTCGCGGCGTTTGGGAATGCACGGGGAGAAACGGTGATCCTCGCGCAAAATCAGAGCGACGCTCCGGTGGTTCTCGATCTGATCATGAATGGAACGCCCGGCAAACTCCTGCTACCGGCCAACGCGGATTGCGCCGCCGTGTTTCCGGCTCCCGGCGGAGACAAAAACAGCAAGACGTCTCCCGCTGACGCTCTGTAAGATAATCGACTGAGTCTACAAAATGAAATTCGGCCCTATTTTCGGTTTGTTAGTTTTGGCCCAACAATGGGCGCCCGCTGCCGTGCAGCTCAACGGTGTGTTCGGCGATCACATGGTCTTGCAGCGAGACGCGAAAGTTCCTGTGTGGGGCCTAGCCGATCCCGGCGAAAAAATCGCGGTGACATTCCAGAGTCAGACGAAGGAAACCGTAGCCAATGCGGCCGGAGCCTGGACGCTCCAATTGGATCCGATGCCCGCCAATGCCAACCCGGCTGCTTTGGTGGTCAAAGGAAGTAATGAAATCAAAATCGATGACATCCTGGTCGGTGAGGTGTGGCTCTGCTCCGGCCAATCCAACATGGCGATGACAATGGCGGGGGTGCGAAAAAGCCCGATTTATGGAGAAGATTTAAACAGCGCGAATTTCCCGCTCATCCGCCAGGGGCTCGTGCCGACAACCGCATCCATCAAACCGTTGCCGACCACGCCGGTGAACTGGTCGGTTTGCACGCCGACTACGGTGCAAATTTACGGAGCTACCGCATTCTACTTTGCGCGCCACCTTTACCTTGAGATGAAGGTGCCGGTGGGAATTATTCTTTCCGCCGTGGGTGCGACGGGGGTCGATTACTGGACAAGCAAAGAGTCGCTCGATGGGGTTCCTGAATTCAAGGAGATGGCTGAACGCGAGATTGCCTTCGCCGAGCAGTTTCCAAGTCGGATCGCCGCCTATCCGGATGCGCTGGCGGCTTGGGAAAAGGCCAACAACCGCACCGATTCTTCCAACGAAGGCGAAAAAGCGGGCTGGATGAATCCGCAGAGCGAGCAGTCACCGTGGCGCCCCGTCAAAGCCGGTATGAAATTGTCCGAACTGGGCTTGCCCGCGGGCGGCGTCGCTTGGGTCCGTGAAGAGATCCAGGTCCCCGCCGTGAGTGCGGGAAAGAACCTGCGTCTGGAGTTTGGACCCAATCTGGACCAATACTTGACGGTTTATTGGAACGGAAAAAAGGTCGGGCAGTTTGGTCATACTCCTCCGGCCTACATGATGGGCCCTGTCGTTTTCAACATCCCTTCATCGGAAGTAACTGTGGGTGCTAATCTGCTCGCGGTCCGTTTTGTGGCACACGTGGGAAACCGTAGTCTGATGCTTCCCAAAATATCCGGTGCGGACGATGGTCTGTGCAGCGTGAGAATTGAAAGCACGTTTCTACCGCTTGCCGGAGACGCTGCGGGCACACGTCCCGCTTTACCCAAGAACAGTCGCGTCACGACGCTGTTCGGCGGAATGATCCATCCGCTCATTCCCTTCGCGATGCGCGGCGTGGTTTGGTATCAGGGCGAAAGCAATGTCTCGGGAGCCGAGGGCTACCAAAAGTTATTGCCCCTCCTCATCCGGGATTGGCGCTCTCGCTGGGCACAAGGCGATTTTCCGTTCCTGATTCAGCAACTCCCAAATTACGACGACAAGGGACGGGCGGTCACCAAGTGGGCCGAGCTCCGCGAGGCTCAGTGGAATGTCTCCCAGACCGTTCCCAACGCCCTTCTTTCCGTCGGGATTGATATTGGAGCTTCCCATGACCTGCACCCCGCTAATAAGCGGGACATCGGGGATCGTCTGGCTCTCGTTGCCTTGAACAAAGTCTATGGCCAAAAAGTCCTTTGCTCCGGGCCGGCGCTGGATTCAGCGGGAAGAGACGCCAGCGGAAAATGGCACCTCAAATTCCTGACCGCGGGAGTTCTAAAAACACGAGACGGCGCGGCTCCGCGTCAGTTCACCCTTGCCGGGGCTGACCACAAATTCATGCCCGCGGATGCCCTGGTTCAAGGCAATGAAGTGGTGCTTTCCTGCGATTTGATCTCTCAACCTGAAGCGGTGCGCTACGCTTGGACGAACGATCCAGACGGTCTGAATCTCACGGACGATAGCAACTTGCCGACGATTCCCTTTCGGACCGATCACTGGGCTTCAAAACCAATTCCAACCCTCTAACGAAACGTCTTCGCGACGACGAAACTCCGGTGAATTTCCCCCTCTTCACGATAAGTTGGGCTACGTTGCATGGCAGGCCCACGTGTAACCGATTATGGACCAGTTGTTGCGACCAATAAAAACTAGCCCCGCTTGGATGAAACCCTGCATTTCGATAAAAAAATTAAACAAGACTGATCCTTCCTTGAAGCATAACCCCATGAAATTTATCCCCCGCCTCGTTCTCGCTCTAGCCGTAAGTCCGTTACTATTTGCGCAAAGCCAGGACACAACACCCACTGCCGCTCGCCCTCATCGTCTTGCCCGCGACCGTGCTCAGGGGTTGCCCCCAAATCGCCACGCGTTGACCTTCACCCATCCCCGTTAAACTCCAATATGAAACTCCTCGTTTACCTCATCCTTGCTTTCTGCGTCAGCCCGGCGTTCAGCGAGTGCCCGCACATCGTTTTCGACCAGCCTGCCAGTCCGCGCACTGAACAATGGGCGAAGGTATCATGGACCACCTACATCAACACCGCGCTGCCGGTCGGCAACGGCCGGCTGGGCGCACTGGTTACGGGTGGAACCGCGCATGAACTCCTGCGTCTGAACGATAATACCCTTTGGACGGGTGACGCCAAAACCATGGGTGCCTATCAGGCCCTGGGAGACCTGATCATTGACTTGCCGGGCCACGACATTGCGACCGGTTACCGTCGTGAACTGGATCTCAACACCGCGACTGCGAACGTCACCTACAGCAAGGACGCAGTTGCCTATCGACGGGAAGTTTTCTCCAGCCACGTCGCGAACGTGATTGTTGTCCGGTTGACCGCCGACAAACCCGGTCGCTACACCGGCACCGTTAAACTCGCCGATGCCCACGGCACCTCCGCTGAAGCCGCCGCGGGCATGCTCCACTTCAGCGGCGCGCTACCCAACGGTCTCCGCTACGACACGCGCGCCCGCATTCTGCCAGTCGGCGGACGATCCGTCGTCCAAGGCGACGCCATCGCCTTCACCGGCTGCGACAGCCTGACGATCCTGATCGCCGCCGGGACAGATTACGCCATGGACGGCACTCGCAAATTTCGCGGCGACGATCCCTCACCTCGTGTCCTCGCACAGCTCGCCGCCGCCGCGGCCGTGTCACCCGATGCACTTCGATCCGACCACGTTCGCGATTACCAGTCTCTGTTTGGTCGCGTGGAGTTGGATCTCGGCCTGTCCACCGCCGCACAGCGCGCCTTGCCCACCGACCAGCGCCGCCTCGCCGCCGTCAAGGTCTGCGACCCGGAATTGGAGGCCACGCTTTTTCAGTATGGGCGTTACCTGCTCATCTCTTGCTCCCGCCCGGGCGGCCTGCCGGCCAATCTTCAAGGCCTTTGGAACGACAGCAATACCCCCGCGTGGAATTCCGATTACCACACCAACATCAACATTGAGATGAATTACTGGCCCGCCGAGCCCGCCAACCTCGCCGAGTGCCACCAACCGCTGCTCGATCTGGTCGCCAGCCAGATTCCGTCTTGGCGCGAAATCACGTTCCAGGACAACTCCCTCAAAACCGTCAAAGGAGAACTCCCCAAACGCGGCTGGGCCGTGCGCACTTCCCATAACATCATGGGCGGCATGGACTGGAAATGGGACATGACCGCCAACGCGTGGTATGCCCAGCACTTCTGGGAACACTACGCCTTTGGCCGTGATCAAGCCTACCTGCGCGACACCGCCTACCCAATGATGAAAGAGGTCGTCGGCTACTGGGAAGACCACCTGAAAACCTTGCCCGACGGCCGCGTCGTCGTGCCCAACGGCTGGTCACCCGAACACGGCCCCACCGAAGACGGCGTAAGCTACTCGCAGCAGATCGTGTGGGATCTCTTCAACAACTTCGTCGAAGCCTCCCGCATCCTCAACGTCGATCCCGCCGACCGCGCCCGCATCACCGCGTTGCGCGACAAACTGCTTGGCCCGCAGATCGGTTCGTGGGGCCAGGTGCTCGAATGGATGACCGAGAAAAAGGGCAGCAACCCCAAGGAGCCGCTTCTCGACACACCCGACGACCACCACCGCCACACGTCGCATCTCTTCGCCGTGTTCCCAGGCCGCCAGATCGGCCCGCACATCACGCCGGAATTTGCCAAAGCCGCCCACGTTTCCCTCGCCGCCCGCTCCGACAAGGGCGACGTCCGCGAATGGTCCTTCGCCTGGCGGACCGCGCTCTACGCCCGCCTGCAGGATGCCGCAGGCGCCCACGGGCAGATCATGCACTTCTTCGGCACCACCTGTCCTAATCTGTTCGGCAACCACCCGCCGATGCAGATGGACGGAAACTTCGGCATGACCGCCGGCATCGCCGAGATGCTCGTGCAAAGCCACGAAAACGCGATCGTGCTGCTGCCGGCGCTTCCCTCCGACTGGGCAACCGGCTCGGTTCGCGGCCTGCGCGCGCGAGGCGGTGTCGAGATCGACCTCACCTGGAAAGCAGGAACGCTCGTCTCCGCCATCCTGCGCGGCTCGGCCAACAGTCCGGCCTCTGTCCGCGTAAGCTACGGCGCGGTCTCGACCCAGGTCGCGCTCCGAGCCGGCACTCCAATCAAACTCGATGCTAAGTTGTCCACCGTCAAATCCCAATAATCTGAAAACCCTTCCCTCTCACACTCTCCCTATGAAACCGCCTCTCCGCCTACTTCTCGTCCTTGCACTCAGTCCGTTGCTGTATGCACAAAGCCCGGCCGCATCACCCCCTGCCTCGCCAGCCAACGATGGCGCGCGCACCGCGTGGTTCCGCGAGGCGCGCTTCGGTATGTTCGTTCACTGGGGCATCTATGCTGTGCCCGCCGGCGAGTGGAACGGCCGCTACCACACCCAGGGCGGCGAGTGGCTGCAGCGCATCGCGTCGATCCCTATCGCCGACTATAAGGCGCTCGGCCCGAAGTTCACCGCCGACCATTACGACCCAAAGGCGTGGGCTGCGCTCGCCCGAGAGGCCGGGATGAAATACGTGGTCATCACCGCCAAGCACCACGACGGCCTCGCGCTCTACGATTCCGCCGCGAGCGATTGGAACGTCGTCAAAGCCACTGCCGCCGGTCGCGACCTGCTCGCGCCGCTTGCCGCCGCCGTGCGCGCCGAGGGTTTGCGCTTCGGCGCCTACTACTCGCAGTCGCAGGATTGGACGAATCCCGGCGGGGGAAACTACGGTGATGCCAAGCGTTGGGACCCCGCGCAACTCGGCGACTACGACACCTACCTCAAGAACGTCGCCGTCCCGCAAGTCCGCGAAATCCTTTCCAGCTACCACCCCGACATCATCTGGTGGGATACGCCCGTCGGCATGACGCCCGAACGCGTGAAACCATTTGCCGACGCACTGGCCGAACTCGCGCCCGACATCATCAGCAACAACCGCCTCGGCCAGGGCTTCAAGGGCGATACCAAGACGCCCGAGCAGCACATCCCGCCGCGCGGTTATCCGGGCGAGTTGTTCGAGGTCTGCATGACCATGAACAACACGTGGGGCTACAAGACCAAGGACACGGATTGGAAAAGCGTGCGCCAGTTGCTCCAGCACCTCTCCGACATCTCCAGCAAGGGCGGCAATTTTCTCCTCAACGTGGGACCCGACGCCTCCGGCCAGATTCCGGCGGCGAGCGTCGAGCGCCTGCAGGCGGTGGGCCGCTGGATGAAGGTTAACGGCGAGGCAATCTATGCGACCGAGGCCGGTCCGTTCCCGCGTCGCCTGCCTTGGGGGCGCGTCACCCAGAAGCGCCGTGAAGACGGCGGCGTCACGCTTTACCTGCACGTGTGGGAGTGGCCGGCCGATGGCCGCATCTTGCTGCCGACCGTGCGCGAGATTCCCTCGGCCGGCCGGTTGCTGGCCCTGTCCGGCGAGGTCTCTGCCGAGCCCGCTTCGGATGGCCTTCAGGTGCGGCTGCCGGGCGCTGCGCCGGACGCCGACGTATCGGTCGTGCGGCTCGACTTCCCGGGTCCGGTCAACGTCACCCAGTTCGCCTACACGCTGCCCGGGTCCGACGGGCGCATCGAGATGGGCGTTGCTGACGCCGATTTCCATGGCGGCGCCGAGGGCAACTTTGTGATCACCGGTTCGGGTGCCGACGCCTACGCCGCGGGTTGGAAGCAAGCCTCCTGGTCCATCGACTACACCGTCCGCGTGCCCAAAGCCGGTCGCTGGCGGGTGTCGGCCGAAGTCGGCGCCGACCAGCGCGCGAAGATCTCTGTCGGTGTAAAACAAAAGCCCCCGGTTATCGCTGACATCGCCGTCACGAAGAGTGATCGCGAATGGACGGTAGTTGACCTGGGTGAGATCGAGTTCCCGGCCAAGGAAATCACCCTGGAACTCAAGCCCGTGCGCGAAGGCTGGCAAGGTGGCCCCCGGCTTCGCCGCCTCTGGCTTACCCCCGTTAACTAAACCTTTTTCAACGTCCGTTTTTTTTAAATTATGAAAGCACTCCGTTCCGTTCTCGCCCTCGTTTTATCAGGTGCCGCTTTGTGGGCCACCGAAACCACTCCGTCCGTGAAGGATGTTCCCGACCGCACTCAATGGTTCCGGGAAGCCCGCTTCGGGATGTTTATCCACTGGGGCGTTTACGCCGTGCCGGCCGGCGAATGGCAGGGCAAGCCCGTCAACGGCATCGGCGAATGGATCATGAAGAACGGGAAGATTCCCGTGGCCGACTACCGCGCGTTTGCGAAGGACTTCACCGCGGCCAACTACGACCCGCAGGCCTGGGCGCGGCTCGCGCACACGGCCGGTATGAAATACGTGGTCATCACCGCGAAACACCACGACGGCTTCGCGCTCTACGATTCGGCTGCGAGCGATTGGAACGCGGTCAAAGCCTCCGGCGCCGGTCGCGATCTGATCGCCCCGCTCGCCCAAGCGGTCCGCGCCGAAGGGTTAAAGTTCGGCCTCTACTATTCACAGGCACAGGATTGGAACCACCCCGGCGGCGCGAAGGCCGGTGGCAAGGGCAGCTGGGACCCCGCGCAAGACGGCGACTACGACGCCTATCTCCAAAAGGTATCCCTCCCGCAGGTCCGCGAAATCATCGACCGCTACGACCCGGCCATCATCTGGTGGGACACGCCGATGGATATGACGCGCGAACGCGTCAAACCCTTCGCCGATCTCTTGGCCGCGCATCCGGCCATCATTAGCAACAACCGTCTCGGCACCGGCTTCAAAGGTGACACCAAGACGCCTGAGCAATACATCCCGCCGCGCGGCTATCCCGGCGAGTTGTTCGAGGTCTGCATGACCATGAACGACACGTGGGGTTTCAAAAAGAACGACACCAACTGGAAGAGCGTGCGGCAGATCCTCCGCAACCTCTCCGACATCTCCAGCAAGGGCGGCAACTTCCTCCTCAACGTCGGCCCCACCGCCGATGGTCGCATCCCCGACGCCAGCATCGAACGCCTCGAAGCCGTGGGTCGCTGGATGAAAGTCAACAGCGAGGCGATCTACGCCACCGAAGCCGGACCGTTCCCGCGCCGCCTGCCTTGGGGCCGCGTCACGCAGAAGCGCGCGGCGAATGGCGCCACGACGCTGTTCCTCCACGTCTGGGACTGGCCCGCCGATGGAAAGATCGTGCTTCCGACCGTGAAGCAAACTCCGGTCTCCGGAAAAGTGCTGGCCAACGGCGTTGACGTGAAAACCACAGCCTCGCCCGAAGGCCTCGTCGTTGCCTTGCCCGGCACGGCCACCGATGCCGATGTATCAGTCGTCCGCCTCGATTTCGCCGCTCCGGTCGTCGTCACGCAGGAGTCGTTCAACACGCCGGACGCCGATGGCCGCATCACGTTCTCCGCGCAAGACGCCGACGCCCACGGCTCCTATGATGGCAACATCCAGCTCCGCGATTCCGGCCTCGACGCCTACCTCACCGATTGGAAAAACCCGAAGTGGCGCCTTGAATACATGCTCAAAACTCCCGTCGCTTCCAAGTGGACCGTTACCGCCGAAGTCGCCGCGCCTGAGGCTACCGCGCTCTTGATTGCCGTCGGCAAAACCGAGACGCCCGCCGCCGTCGCCGCGACCGGTCCGGGGCTCACATGGTCAACCGTCACGCTCGGTGTCATCGACCTGCCCGCCGGTGAGACGAGCGTCGAACTCAAGGGCGCCCCCTCCGGCTGGAAAGGACTCAGCCTTCGTCATGTCTGGCTGACTCCCATTCACTGATTATCAATCAAGATTCTATCGCGTTTCACAACGTCGTCGAACTTGAGCCCGTGCCCGGGCTCGGCGGCGAATGAGTGCCCACGTCATCAGGATCGAAAAAAATCCGGCGGCCCCATGAAATTGTCCGTTCCGCTCCTCGTCACGGTTGCAATAAGCCCGAAAACCGAAGTTAGATTAGGCCTCGTTTGGCTACAGGCCGTGTGGTAGAAGGGTTGTGTCGAATAACCGCACACCACACCCCTTCACCAAACGATGCAGAGTTCTTGTAAGCCTATCTTCCCCGGACGGCAAGTCCGGCTCGCTTCCACCACGAAGCCCATCA
>JANYEC010000058.1 GCA_025363295.1 Akkermansiaceae bacterium | reverse complement strand
GACGCGGCGCCCTGCTTGCTTCGCCGTTGCGGTTTCGTCCGCCATGGTGTCGAGGAACGCCTGAAAAACCTCTGTGTCGCAGTGAGGCACGATCAGACTCACGAGCTGTCCTGTTGCGGGATTTACCGCACCCACGATGTTCTCGCGCACATGGCCGCCATAGTAGCCTTGGGTCGGACGCGAGCCGCGTTTCACCCAACGCTGACGGGGTCTTGGATCTCCCTCGAACCCTGCTTCATCACCGAAAAACAGTTCCACTTGTTCGTCATCGTAGAGTTTGGCAAGTTCTGGGAGGAATGCTTCGCGCTGCTTGAGCCATTTGTCCTTGTCGGGCGGCTCTGGCATGGGACGGGGAATGCGCCGTGCGTAGTCCTGCTCGTGAAGATAGCGGACGAGCGTGCGGTAACTCATCACCAGTTCCTTGTTGTCTTTGAGCCACCCGCAGAGGGCGATGGCCGTCCAATGGTGCCGATCCGCAAGTTTCGGATCATCGACTACGGGAAGGATTTTTTCGCTGATTTCCGCAGCTTCCATCAGCCTGGGTCTTCCTGACTTGGGACGATAGGTGATGCCGTCGATGCCGGACTCATTGAAGCACCTGATCCAAAGTTGGAGACAACGGATCGATACGCCGGCGTGAGCGAGTGTGAGTTCAACACTTCCGCCGCAAAGCATTAGAAGTATGGCGTTGAGGCGCTTCGTGGCTTTCTGGTCGGGGCAACAGCCGATAGCCACCCGCAGCTCTGAAATGGAGCAGTTTTCAGGATTTGGGTGATGACGCTTGCGACCGATGCGTTATGAAAATAGGTGTTCAAAAAAGTACAAGTACAAAATTCAGTTTTTTGCGAACGGACTTTTGGCAAACGGTCTAATCCCCTCCTCGATCACCAGAATGGACGGAAACCAAGAATTTTTAGCTTGGATTGTTGACGCATCCGCCTGAGCTACTGTTTTAACGATCACTCACAGAAAATGAAAATATCTGCCTCTCGAATCCATTTCCATACCCCCTGCCCCATCAGCAAAATTCTGGCTGTCTTCGCCACGGTTTCGCTCACCAGCACATACCTCCTAGCAGATCCAGCGGAAAAATCGGCAACCGACAAGTCCGCTTACGATCTCATGCATCCCACGCCCGACAGCCTGTTGCGCGACTTCGACACCGATCGCCCGGATAAAACGAACAGCCCTCACACCCTTGATGCCGGACGTTTTCAGTTAGAGGCTGGCATCATCGGCTACACCCGAAACAAGGAGTCCGGCGTCCGCACACAAAACGTGTCCTGGGCCGATACCATGCTGCGAGCAGGCCTCACGTCCTCGACCGAACTGCAGCTTGAAATCCCGTTTTTCCAAACCCAATCCGACAAGGGCTTAACCACTGGCAAGTCGGACCGGAGTGGCGGCATCGGCGACCTAACCGCCATTCTAAAAACAAATTTCTGGGGCAACGACAGCGGCGACACCGCTTGCGGCATAGAGCTCTTTGTAACCGCGCCGACCGCCAGCCATAACTTCGGCAACAAAAAGGCCGAAGGCGGAGCGTTATTTTTGTTAGGGTTCAAACTTCCACAGGATTTCGACTTGGGAATCAACAGCGGCGTGAATCTTGTCGTAGATGATGACAACGACTACGACTCGCAAATTGTGGACTCCATTTCCGTCTCGCACACCATCGTCGGCCCGCTTTCCGGGTATCTTGAATTCTACAGCGCAGTCCCCACCTCCGATGCAGGAAATTGGGAAGGCTCGGTGGATGTCGGCCTGCTGTTGATGCTTGGAAAAAACTTCCAGTTAGATTCGGGAGTCAATTTCGGAGTCACCCGCAGCGCAGATGACTTGATGACCTTTTTCGGTGCGTCCTATCGGTTCTGATTCGTCCAAAATTCTTCCACCTGATGAAAATCCACACACTTTCATCGGCCTTCTGTCATGCTTCTTTCCCATGTCACACCTCTGTTGGATTCCGTCATGACAAGCAAGCCTCCCCTGGCGACGAAGAGGCCAGTGAGGGTTGCCATCCATGGCTTGTTTGCCATCTTTTTTCTCTCTTCCGCAACGAAGCCAAGCTGTCAATTCTACTCGAAACCATCGGACGAAATAACCCGCTCCACAGCCCACCAGTAATCCACAAACAAGTCTCTGCCAGACAACTGACGAGGATTCCTGCAAGCTTCTTGAGCTTGAGCAGGCGATGGCATGTTGCCCGGACGGCAAGTCCTACCGCCCGCGGAGGAATTCTTCCCAACGCCCGCCGGCATGCAGGAATTGGAAAAAGAACATGAGTAGGCCTCGCGGGTGACGGGAGCCTGGTCGTCCCACTCGGCGTAAAAACGGCCTCCGGGGTGTCCACCGGCCACCTGCCAACAGGACTTTGCGGGGCAGTTTTGCCCTCACCCACAGGGTGAGCCGAAATCAGGGACACGGATGCTTCCATTTCCTTGGTACAAGCCAATTTGCGTGGTCATGACGAGTTTTCCATTTTCCTTTTTAGGGTTAAACTTCAATACAATCCTCCGTCACAAACTCCCCCGCTCATCCACTGGCAGCGGCAAACCCGGCGGGGTGATGGATTCTCCGGCTGCTTCCTTGGCGGCGCAGGTTGGGTTGAGTTGTAAAAGGAAGGCGAGGATGTCGGCGTCCCTCGACATGGCGTAGGCGGCGCGGCGGACTACCTCGTTCACAGCCAGATCCACCCGCTCCGCCACCCGACGCATCCGGACCATCATTGGATCGGGAAAGAGGATTTGTGGTTTTGACATGTTGCCATGCTATCCATGGATGCAGGATTTCGCAAAGTCGCTTTCCTCCCAAAAAAAACGCCGCCCGGCACGAAGCCGGGCGGCGTGTTGATCGTTTTGGTTCCGAGGCTTAAGCAGCAGCCGCAGCGTGTTTCGCTGCGAGAGCCTTCTTCGCTTGGGCAACGATGGCTGAGAATGCGGCCGGATCGGTGATCGCGAGATCCGAGAGGATCTTGCGGTCAGCTTCGATTCCAGCAGCTTTCAGGCCTTCGATGAAGCGCGAATAAGTCATGTCCTCGTTGCGGGTCGCGGCGTTGATACGCTGCGTCCACAAACGGCGGAATTGACCTTTGCGCCTTTTCCGGTCCCGATACTCATAGGTCATCGCCTTACGGACAGCGTCCTTGGCGTAACGGAAGAGTTTCGAGCGGAAACCGCGGAAACCCTTGGCACGAAGCAACGTCCGCTTGCGGCGGGCGCGACTGGCCGGTGAATTAGTGGCACGTGGCATATTGTTTATTTCAGTTTGAACAGACCGTTATTTTCATTTCCTTCCACAGTCTCGACTGTTCGCGTCTCCCTCGCGGGATCAGGCTGTGTAAAGGCCGTCCGATAAGCGGACGGGACTATTATTCGTTGCTGCGATTTCCAGTTTAACGGGAAAAAGGAAGATTCTCTCTGACGTTTCTAAGGTCAGCATCGGAGACGAGAGCAGCTTGCCCAAGACGACGCTTGCGTTTGCTGTTCTTGCCTTGCAACAAGTGGCGAGCCCCTTGTTTGCGACGCAGAATTTTCCCTGTTCCAGTAACTTTGAAACGCTTAGCAACGGCTTTCCGTGTTTTTGCTTTTCCTCCGACTCTTGGCATGGGACGGGCAAGCTAGGCACCAGCGGACCGGTGGCAAGGCAAAAATAGCTTATTTTCCCCGGGCATGAAACATCCGCGATCGGCTGTAACGATACGGCCAATTTGTATTTCAAATCCTGCGGCAGCCGAATAGCCTCCGTCAGTGACCAGCCCCATGGAAACACCAATCTCCCTCCGCCGCGACCGATGGGCTCTCGGCGTGCTGATGTTCCTTCTCGGCGGCTGCGGTTTGGCCTACGAATACACGCTGAGCAAGATCGCCTCCGATCTGCTCGGCAACTCCGTCCAGCAGTGGGCGACGATGATTGCGACGATGCTTTTCGCCATGGGCCTGGGAGCGGATTTTCAAAAACACACCCCCGCGGACCAATTGACGGACCGCCTGATCAGCACCCAAGTCTGGCTGGCGGTGCTCGGCGGATTCGGGCCGCTGATCATGATTCACGGCTTCGCACTCCTGCCCCAGCTCTACATCATCATCCAATACGGACTGGCCTTCGCGGTCGGTCTCCTGATCGGTTACGAAATCCCGCTGGTGATGCGGATCAACGAGCAGACTGAGCCTGAAATGCGCTTCAATCTCGCACAGGTCCTCAAGATGGATTACGTCGGAGCGCTGGTAGGAGCGCTGCTGTGGACCTTCCTGCTGGTGCGGTATCTGAGCATCGACCGCATCAGCTTCGTGCTCGGCCTAGCTACGATCACCTCCGCCACCTTGTGTTTTTTCCTCTATCGAAAACGCCTCTCCCGCCCCCGCGCCCGGGTGTTGGAAATTCTCGGTGGAACCGCCCTGGTCACCGTCGGCTTGGTCGTCGGGCGGGACCTCACCCTGAAGGCCGAGCAGTTCCTCTACCGCGATCCGATCACCACCTCGCTGACCACCCCCTTCCAGCACATCATCCTTACCGAAAACCGCAGCGGCAACGTGCGCTGCTATATCAACGGCCACCTGCAGTTCAATGAAGCCGACGAGCAGATCTATCATGAAAACCTCGTCCATCCCGCAATGCACCTCGCGAAGCATCGGGAAAAAGTCCTCATCCTCGGCGGCGGCGACGGACTGGCTCTTCGCGAGGTTTTGAAATACCCGGAAACGCGCGCGGTGACCCTGGTGGATCTCGATCCGATGATGACCGAACTGGCATCATCCGATCCCCACCTCGTCCGCCTCAATGGCGGCAGCATGAAAGACCCGCGGGTCACCCGCCCCGCACCCCTCGGCATCAGCGAAGGCGATTTCTACAAAAACGAGGAAACCAGCCAATACGAACCATTCCCCACCACCGCTCACGAGACGGCGACTCTCCATGTGGTGAATCTCGATGCCACCGAGTTCGTGAAATCCGTGAGCGGGCGCTACGATGTGGTAATCATGGATTTCCCCGATCCGAACTCCCCGGACCTCGCGAAACTCTATGGCCGCCCGTTCTATGACCACTTGGAGAACATGCTCAATCCCGGTGCGGTGATCGTCCAGCAATCCGGCGGATGCTTCCAAGCTCGCGAAGCCTATCTCTGCATCGGCCGCACCCTGAAGGCCGCCGGCTTCGACGTCGTGCCTTATCACGACAACGTCCCCTCGTTCGGCGAATGGGGCTGGTGGATCGCGGTGAAAGGCCAACCCGCCGTAGAAACCCAGGCCACACTCTCAGGCCTGGAAAAACTCAAAGTCCCCACTCGCTACCTGACCCGGGAGCTCGTCGCGGCCTCACTAGTGTTTGGAAAAAACCAGTTGGATTCCATTCACCACGATTTTACTTCTCTTACCGAACCACGCGTCTATCACTACCATCTTCAAGGTTGGAATATTGAAGAAATCCCATGAACTTCCTCACCAAAATCGGAATCGGCATATTCGCCACCGTCGTGGCATTTTCCATGATCTCCCAATGCAGCCGCAAGGAAACCGCGCAAGCCTATCAGGAACCACGATCCACCGAGTTGATCCTCAAGGAATACTCAAAGGGGCTCGATCTCAAGGCCGTCACCGAACTCGCGAAAAAGGCCAAGGACGCGCCAGATTTCGAACGCCTCCTCAACAGCCGGGCGGAAGCGGTAAACAACATCGACCTCAACGACGACGGCAAGGTCGATTACATCAAGGTGACTGAATACGGCAGTGGCGACAAACGCGGGTTCTCCCTGACGGATGAGATTTCCCCAGGCAAGGTCCAGGAGATCGCCACCATCGATATACAGAAGGAAGGAGAAAAAGCCACAGTGCAAACCACCGGAAACCCGTCGCTCTATGGCCCCGGTAGCTATCAACACTCGAGTTTTGGCCTGACGGACGCGCTGCTCGTGGGCTGGCTTTTCTCAAATCGCCCGAGCTACAGCTCACCTTATGGCTACGGAAACTATCCGCCTTCTTACGGTGGCGGATGGAACCGGCAGGACACCGACAGTTACACCGGCTCGATGAAATCACGCACCGCCGGCTCGTCCGTCACCACCTCATCCCGATCAGTCATTTCCAACCCGGTCGCCTCGCCCAATGCCGACAAGATCGCCGCCAAGGCGAAGGCCATTTCCAACCCGACCCAGTCGCAACGCTCCTTTGGCAACCCGTCGTCCAGCTCCTCCAGCAGCAGGCCGACGACCAGTTCGAGTTCATCGAGCAGACCCGCCCCATCCAGCAGTTCAAGCTCGGCCAGCAGGCCCACTTCTTCCGGCGGTTTCGGGCGATCTAGCAGTTCCGGTTCCTCCCGCAGCGGCAGCTCGTCGCGTGGCGGAAAATGAATCCCAACCCATTCCTCCTGTGAACGAACACCTCCAAGCCTGGCTCGACACCGCCCCCGTCGTCGAAATATTCACCTCGCCTGCCATCCTATACTTCGCCGTGGGGCTGGGGCTGGTTCTGATCGCGAAGCCGCTCAAGGGTCTGACCACCCGCTATCATCTCAGCGACGAACTCACGAAGAAAGACAACAAGGCGGTCGGCGTTGCCACCGCCGGCTACATCTTCGGCGTCCTGACGATTGTCCGCGGCGTGTTGATCTCAGGCGGATTCTCCCACCACAACATTTGGCGCGACTTGCTGTCAGTCGCCATCTGGGCGGCGATCTCCCTCGCCCTGCTGCTCGCCTCCGCCTGGATCAACCGCACGTTCCTTCTCAATCATTTCGACGTGCACAAGGAATTGATCACCGACCGAAATGTTGGCACCGGCGCGGTGCTGGCGGGCACCTACATCGGCACCGCCTTCATTGTTTCAGCCTCCATCAGCGGCACAACCGGCGGTGGATTTCTCATGGAGGTCATCGACACCCTGGTTTTTTTCGTCATCGGACAGCTTGGATTCATCCTGCTCGGCGCAGTCTATCAGCGCACCTGCGGTTACAACGTGCATGATGAAATCGAACGCGACAACGAAGGCGCCGGCATTGCTTTCGGCGCGACCTTGGTGGCATTAGCCATCTTGATTTCCGGCCAGATCCGCCGCGACGATTCGCTCGTGGCGCTGGCCGTGTGGATTCCGCTTTCCCTGTTCGTCCTGCTGGGCAGCCGCTGGCTGGTGGACCTCGTCATCCTGCCGGATGCGCGCCTGCACGACGAGATCGCCCGTGATCGTAACTGGGGCGTGGCGCTGATCGAAGGAGCCGCCGCCATCGGCATCGCCCTGCTACTGGACACATCTTTTTCCTAATAGAAAACCATGTCCGACGACTACATCGACGAACCTTGGACCGTTTCCGAGGAGCAGAGGCTCCGCTTCGCCGGACTGTTCCTGCTGGAGTTCATGATCAATCACCCGCAGGTGTTCCAGGTCTGGCTGGAGCGTGACGACGCCGATCTGGAGCCGATCCTCGAATGGCTGCTGGTCAAGGAGTGGATACTCATCCGTAACGGCAAGGAATACATCCCGTCCGAGGAAGGACGGAACGTCATCAAGCGCTTCATGGAGCGCTACGCCCGTTTCGTCTATTTCTTCGATGTGTTTTCCGGAGTGGATCTGGGCGCGGGGGAATTCGCGTTCGACCGCTATTTCGAAATTCTCGGCGAACCGGAATGGCGCGACTTCCTGCACCAAGAACGTTTCGACGACGTGCGCATCGCCATCGCCGAGCATCTCGGGATCAATGCGGTGGAGATCGTTTTCATGAGCTTCATCCGCGAGGACCGCTTCGGCCGCGATGCCGCAGGCTGGCAGTTCGATCTGTTGCTAGGAAGCGTGTGGGACGAGATTCTCGGAGTCTGCAACAACGCCATCGACGTCCGCGAGCTCGGCTATCAGGACGGCGAACGCTGGATCGACGGCTCGACCGTCGCCGAGGACATCCTCCAACAGGGCGGCGTCCTGCTGGGAAAACTTCTCGCCCGCGCCGACAGCGAGCTCAAGGGCACCGGCCCGACCCGCGGCGGCGGCAACGAAGCCGACCGCATTGTCGCACCGGTCGAGTTCCCCCCCGCGTCGGATTTCAATTTCGCAAACTATATCGAACCCGCCAACCGTGACCGCTTCTGGGAAGACAACTGGGATCGATGATCCTGCTCTTGATCCGCCGCTGGACCTGCCACCGCCACAAGCCAAAAATCGCCCCGATTACGACGCGTTCGAGTCATCCCATCTCACCTCAAATCCCCAACACCAAACCGCATGAAAAAAGTCCTGATCAAACTCCAGCGCGAGGACGAACTCGCGCATTTCCTGGAATCCAACGGCTTCACCGTCGAGGAACTCTCCAACGATGTCTTCCGCGTCCAACGCGAGGATGAACTCCCCGTCTTTATAAAGGTGGACGACAAGCAGATCTACTTCGAGGTCGATCTCGGAAACATCGAGTCCATCCTCTCCCAAAACCTGCTGCTCTCACTGTTAGAGCTGAACACGGAAATCCTCCCCGTCAGCACCGGCCTCGACACCAGCAACTCCGACGACCACCGTCTCGTGCTGGTCGAAAGCCGCGAAACGGGCGACCTCAGCGCCCACGAACTGCTTTCCGTATTCGACGCGCTCGAACTCGCCGTTGACCGCGTCACCGAACTCCTCAGCCCGTCCATCAACGCCTAACCCTCTATCGTCATGAGCATATTCTCACGCATATTCAAAATCGGCCAAGCTTCCGCCAACAAGGTGGTGGAAAATTTCGAGAAGCCCGAGCTGATGCTCGAACAGGCGATCGCGGACAAAGAAAAGCAGATCCGCGAGGTGAAGCAATCCGTTCAACAGGTGATTGCCACCGAGCGCCAGACCAAGGCCCAACTCGAAAAAGAGAAGGCCGAAAAATTCCAATGGGAGCAGAAAGCTGAAGCAGCGATGCGCTCCGGCCGCGAAGACCTCGCCGTGAAAGCACTCGAACGCGCCGCCGAACACGAAGCCCGAGCCGCATCGCTGGAGCCGAGTTGGCAAAGCCAGCAATCCGGCGTCGCCGAGCTCAAGCAGGAGATCATCGCAATGGAGGCCGAGGCCGCCGAATACCGCCGCAACAAGGATTTCATCATCGCCCAGAGCAAGGCCGCGCAGGTCAAGAAGGACATCTACGAGGCCAAGGCCAAGATGACCAACAAGCGCAGCCCGGACGACCTGATGGCCCGCATGAAAGCCAAAGCCGAGCGCCAAGGCTACGAAGCGGAAGCCGCCAAGGAAATGGCCGCCACTCCCGGCGGAACCAGTCTTGAGGACGAGTTCAAAACACTCGGCGCCGGTGCGGGAAATCCCGATGTCCAGGCGAAGCTCGACGCCCTCAAGGCCAAACTCGGCACCTCCACCCCAGGCTGAAAGGCCCCGCGATGTTTCATTCAACACCACTCTCCGTCCCTGCAGGCAGGCATGTCCTCGCGGAGATGACCGGTTGCCCGCCGGAGGTGTTGAATGACGTCAAGGGTCTTGAAACCTGCTTCCGCAATTGCGCGGTGGAAGGCGGTGCCACCGTGGTTTCATCGCACTTCCACTTCTTCTCGCCGCAGGGTGTTAGCGGCGTGGTCGTCATCGCGGAAAGCCATGTCACCGTCCACACCTGGCCGGAGCATGGCTACGCGGCGGTGGACGTCTTCACCTGCGGCCGCCCCGAAGTGGCGGAAGCGGTCATGGCGCTGATCATCGCCGCTCTCCGTGCGGAAGCCGTCCACCGCACCTCGTTCCAGCGCGGACCGCACGCCGTTCCCGCCGACATCTTGTTCTAATCCACCCTCATGCCCAATCCACTCGCCGAGCGTGCCAGCCGCGGAGTTGCCGCCGTCCGCAAATCCCTGATCGCGGAACAGGGCTGCGAAGCGCTGGAGCTTGATTACGAACTCAAGCTCCTGCTCTTCCTCACCGCCCGCATCGATGGCGAGGTCAACCACGCGGAAATCCAATACGCCGCCACCGTCGGCCGACAACTCGATTGGTCCGCCGCGCATGACCGGCTTTTGGAAGCCCGCGTGCTGGCCCAGCCGAGCTACGATCTATCAGCACTTCGGTTCGGCGGGATGCACCCGGCGTGGGGCGAGCAGTTGTTCCGCATTGCCGCTGGGGTGGTGCTCGCAGACGGCATCATCAATCACGACGAACGGCTGTTTCTCGGTAACCTCGCCCATCAGCTTCTGAGCGGCGACATGGCCCGCATGGAACGGATCCTGAACTGGCTGGAATCAGGCGGGGATGAACCAGTCGACCCGCCCCCGGTCGAAGTTCCCCAGGAGGATCTGGAAACCTGCCTCGCCGAGTTGACCCAGTTGGCGGGCCTCGCCAACGTGAAGTTGGAAATCGAAAGCCTCGTCCGCTTCCTCGAAATCAACAAGGCCCGCGAGCAACACGATCTCAAGGGCGCGGCGATGTCCCTGCATATGGTTTTTTCCGGCAACCCAGGCACCGGAAAAACCACGGTCGCCCGCATCGTTTCGCGGATTTTCGCGGCGCTCGGCGTGTTGCGGAAAGGCCATCTCGTCGAAACCGACCGGCTCGGCCTCGTCGGCCAATACGTCGGCCATACCGCGAAAAAGACCGATGATCTGGTGCGTCAGGCGCTCGATGGCGTGCTCTTCGTGGACGAGGCCTACGCGCTTGTTGCCGGTGGGGAAAACGATTTCGGGCGCGAGGCCATCGACACGTTGGTGAAGCGGATGGAGGACCACCGCGAACGGCTGATCGTGATCGCGGCCGGTTATCCGGACGACATGAAGACCTTCATCGGCGCGAACCCGGGTTTGCAGTCGCGGTTCACCATTCACCTGAATTTCGAAGACTATACCGCACCCGAGCTGGTCGGTATTTTCAAGGGATTCTGCGTGAAAAACCAATACACGCTGGAAACCTCCGCGGAAGCCGCGCTCAAGGCCCGCGTGGCCGCCGAACTCAAGACCGCAGGCTGCGGATTCGGCAACGGTCGCTACATGCGCAACCTTTTTGAAAAGGCGATCCGCAAGCACGCCGTCCGCCTCTGCCTGCGGAAACACGAGTGGACGAAGGACGAACTCAGCCAGCTAACCCGCGAGGATCTCACCTGAAAAAGGCTCCGCCGCTGGCAAGGAAAAACCGCGGAAATCTTCCCCAACTCCGCGCTCGCCTCCCGGCGTCCCTCCCGCTTTCATCCGCCCGCCGATGGCTTCTTCTTTTTCTTTCGATTCCCTTAACAAAGCTCAACGCGAAGCCGTGGGCGCGCTCGACGGTCCGGTCATGTTGTTAGCGGGTGCGGGGACGGGCAAAACCCGCACGGTCACCTGCCGGATTGCGCACATGTTAGAGAAGAAAATCGAGGCTTCGGAAATCCTCGCTGTCACTTTCACGAACAAGGCCGCCAGCGAAATGCGCGAACGGATTAGTGGCATGGTTTCCAAAAAAGCCGCAGAAGCGATGACCGTTTGCACCTTCCACTCGCTCTGTGTCCGCATCTTGCGCGGGGGCATTGATCGAATCGGTTATAAGAAAAATTTCTCCATCTGCTCACATGGGGACCAAGTGGGCATGATGAAACAACTGCTCGTCCGCAAGGGTGGCAGTGATGAAAAAGTGAAGCCTGACACAGTCCTCTCGGAAATTTCAAAGGCAAAGAACAAGGGCATCGATCTGCAAGACATGAAGGACGATTACTTCGCCTCGCTCGCCGTGGCCTATAACAACGAGCTTCGTGCGCAAAATGCCGTGGACTTCGATGACCTCCTGCTCCTGGCCGAAAAGGTCCTCCGTGAGCACTCCGATGTTAGAGAAATGTTTCGCCAGCGCTTCACCCGCGTCACTGTGGATGAGTTCCAAGACACAAACTCACTACAGATGCAGCTGCTCCAGCAGCTCGTCGGCGGGCCGAACTATCATGTCTGTGTCGTCGGCGATGACGATCAGTCGATCTACGGCTGGCGCGGCGCAGAGGTAGCTAACATTCTCCAGTTTGAGAAATTTTTTCCCAACCCGAAAGTCATTCGCTTAGAGGAAAATTACCGTTCCACCCATGCCGTGCTCCATACGGCTAACAGCTTGATCCGGCACAACCTCGGCCGCCGTGAAAAGATCCTCCGCTCCACTCGCGCGGGCGGTGATCCGGTGCGGATCGTGGCGATGCCGGGCGATGATCAAGAAGCCGAATTCATCGCCGAGGAAATTATGTCTGAAAAAGGCGCAGTCGGCCGTGAGTGGGAGGATTTTGCGATCCTCTTCCGCACCAATGGCCAGAGTCGAAAACTCGAACTCGCCTTTCGCGAGCGGAAAATGCCTTACCGGATGGTGGGGGCGCAAAGCTTCTACGACCGCCGAGAGGTGCGCGATGTGTTAGCATACGCCCAGCTCATCGCCTCGCCCGAGGCGGATGTCCCGCTGCTTCGAGTCCTGAACGCGCCTAACAGAGGCATCGGCCAAGCCACCGCCGTGCTCGCTACCGAGTGGAGCCGCACCCATCATCAGTCCGTCTGGCAGGCTCTCTGCGATCCATTTTTCACTGCGGAACTTGGAAGCAAATCGGCCAATGCGATCCAAGATTTCGTCGCCCTTATTGCCGGGGCCAAAAACCGCATTGAGATCGCGAAGGAAAACCCCGCCGATGTTCTGCACGGGTTAATCAAGGAAATCGAATACATCCCGTGGATCGAGCGTGGCTGCAAGACCGACAACGAACGCCAGCAGCGCGGAGAAGGGATTCACAGCGTCATCGATAGCCTCCGCAAAAGCTGTGAGAAGGGCAAGAGTCTCCAGAAATTCCTCGATGCCAGTGCCCTCGCATCTGAGAAAGAGGACGAGGATCTTGAGAAAAAACAAGGGGTCACCCTCATCACCCTGCATGCCTCGAAAGGTCTGGAGTTCCCCATCGTTTTCCTGGTTGGCTTGGAAGAAGGTTTCCTTCCCCACACCCGGAGCATCGCAGAAGGAACCAAGGACGAAGAGCGGCGACTGTTATATGTCGGCATCACGCGTGCGCAGGATCAACTCACCATGACTTACTGCGCCACCCGAATCAAATGGGGCCAGGAAACGGGCTGCCAACCTAGCAGCTTCATCGGCGAGCTGGATGACGAGTACCTCCTACACACGACCTACGACGAGATCCTCGGCGCAGCCCCCAGCACGGATGAACTGGATAATTTTTTCGGCAATCTCAAGGGGATGCTGGATGGGGGCTAAACCTTTTCAAATACTTATTCGTCGCGGATTTGCTGTCTCCCCTAGCTTCCTAGCGAAGAAAACTGTCTAACATGTCGTTGCGAGTCCTCTGCAGAAAACATGCAATGTTCGTCTGATAACTACATTTTTGAAGGAAATCCTGAAACAAGAGTGTATTGAACAAATGATTCAATGGAATTTTATCATCGGGCTGGGGGCCGCTTTGTTGCTACCGGTCATGGGCCAGGACATTCCCAAAGTTTTGCCGATAGGCTCTGCTGCACCGGATTTTTCGTTGCAGGGGATCGATGGTAAAGCTCACACGCTTTCCGAATATGCGGAGGCCAAAATCCTTTGCGTGATTTTTACCTGCAATCATTGTCCAGATTCTGTCGCGGCGGCGGCGCGGATGCAGGCGATCCATCAGAACTATCAGAATAAGGGAGTTACCTTGATCGCGGTGAACGGTAACAACGCAGGCAGCCTCATGCCAGATGAGCTCGGCTTCTCGCCCTTCGGTGATTCACTTGAGGAAATGAAGCCGTTTGCCAAGGATTACGGTTGGACGTTCCCTTACCTTTACGATGGTGAGACCCAGACTCTAACGACTGCCTGCGGTGCCCAATCGACCCCACACGTTTTCCTTTTTGATACTGCCCGCAAACTTCGCTACACTGGCCGCATGGATGATGGTGGTCGCAATCCCGCGGCGACCGGGAAAAGCTACCTGCGGGATGCTCTTGATGCCTTGCTCGGTGGGACAGAAGTGAAGGAACCCGTCACCCGCTCGTTCGGTTGCTCGACGAAATGGCTCTTTAAAAAATCTAACGTCGCTCTCGATCAAGCTGCTTGGGAGAAGAAACCTGCGACGTTGGCAGATCTCGATGCCGCGCTGTGCGAAAAGCTCGCAGCGAATCAAACGAACAAGCTTCGTCTCATCAATTTCTGGTCCACCACCTGCGGTCCGTGCGTGAAGGAATTCCCCGCTCTGATCGATACTTATCGGCGCTTTCAAAATCGTCCCATGGAGTTTATTTCTATCAGTGTGGATGATGTTTCCCAACGGCCTGCAGTATTGAAATTTCTCGAATCACGTCATGCCGCGCTTTCGGATCAGACCGCGCCCTCGTTGATCGAAGAAGGGCGTAGTTCGAACAACTTTCACTGGAGCGGCGGTAACCCTGACGCGATGGCCCGCGCCATTGATCCAGAGTGGACCGGTGCACTGCCTCATACGGTGCTGATCGCCCCCGGCGGCAAGATCCTCTGGCGGCATACCGACGAGGTCGATGTGGTGGAGCTAAGGCGGCAGATTTTGAAAGGACTGAAGTAATTCTAACTAAAGGACTAAAGTCTGTGCTGTCGGTGCTGATCAACTGATGTGCGACTGATAGGCAGCAGCATCCATCAGCTTGGAAACATGGGCTGCGTCTTTCACTTTGAGCTTGAAAATCCAGCCTTTGCCGTAGGGATCGGTGTTGACAAGTGATGGATCGTTTTCCACCTCTGGATTTACTTCCACCACTTCGCCGCTGATAGGTGCATAAATATCGCTGGCGGCTTTCACGGATTCGACGACGGCAGTTGGGTCACCGGCATCCACCGCGCGGCCCACGGCGGGGAGCTCGACGAAGACCACATCGGTGAGTTCTTCTTGGGCGTGATCGGAAATACCCACAGTGGCAATGTCGCCATCAAGACGGACCCATTCATGGGAAGTGGCGTAGTGGAGGTCGGCGGGAGTATTCATTAGGCGGATATTATTTGTTAGATGTTATGGGTTAGAAAGGTTTTCTGTAAAACGGCTTTTTCACCACTTTTGCGAGGCAGAGTTTGCCGCGCACCTCGATCTGGAGGGGTGTGCCAATTTTTGAGAACTCAGCAGGCAGATAAGCCATTCCGATGCCGGTCGCGAGCGAGGGTGAATGCACGCCACTTGCTAATTCACCGATGACCGTGCCATCGGCGGAATGGACTGGGTAGTGGGCGCGTGGCGGAGCACCTTTTTCAACATACTGAATCGCTGTTAGCTTGACTGCGGGGCCGTTGGCTTTCTGTTGGGAAAGCTTGTCGCGGCCGATGAAGTCGCCTTTTTCGAGATCGCAGAAAAATCCGAGCCCAGCCTCGATGGGCGAGTGGTCGGGGGAAAGATCATTGCCATTGAGCGGATAACCCATTTCCAAGCGCAGCGTGTCGCGGGCACCGAGGGCGCAGGGCTTGGCTCCGGCGGCGACGAATTTTTCCCAAACGGGAATCCCATCGGCGACGGGTGTGAAAAACTCGAATCCATCCTCACCCGTATAGCCCGTGCGGCAAACGACCGGACCGGACGCCAGCGTTGCGATGCCATTGCGCGGCGGTAAAGTTTCGCCGGGGCAGACTTTCGCGAAAACCCCCAGTGAATGCGGCCCTTGCACGGCCATTCCCGCCCATAAATTGCTCTCGTTTTGGAGGGTGACGTTTCCGTCCTGATGACTGGCCAACCAGAAAAAATCTTCGTCGATCATGGAGGCGTTCACTACGAGAAAAAATTCGTTTTCGCCCGTGCGATACGCGATCAAATCATCAATGACGCCGCCCTTATCATTGACCATCAGCGTGTATTGGCCGTGGCCGATGGCGAGGTGATTGATGTTATTAGTAAGCATCCGGTTTAGCCAAGCGGCGGCGTTGGGACCGCTGATGATGAACTGGCCCATGTGGGAAATATCGAAAATCCCGCAATGGGTGCGGACGGCGTTGTGCTCATCCATGATTGAAGTGTATTGGATCGGCATGTTCCAGCCGGCGAAGGAGACGAGCTTAGCCCCGAGAGCCACATGGGCGCTTTCAAGAGGGGAACTTTTCATTTCAGAAATCACGGCCGGAAGGTGGAATCCCGCCCAGTGCTTGTCAATGCGCTGAAGTGAGCGCTTGGTAAAGTCGGGGGGCGAAAAGATTTTTTCGATTCAGTGATCCAGTGAGGCGGTGAATCACGGATGGACTTCAGACAAAAAAAGGATTTTCCTCTTGTGTAGCTGTTTTTCCGCTTCAAACCCCATTATGCCCGCCATGCATCGCCTCTGTCTTGTCCTATTTGGTTTCTTTTTCCTAGAAGCCAGCAATCCTTTGACCGCAGCAACTACCACTCGGAGAGCTCTCAACCTGGTGCTGGCCAGCGACCGAATGAGCGCGCAAGTCTCGGTGCCCAAGGGCGTCGGAAGCGTGACGATCGAAAAATTCGAGCGCGTGGGCGGTTGGCAGAAATTTGCCACGAAACAAGCGGTTCCCGGCGTCATGAAATTCAGGCTACCTGCAACCGGAAAAGAAGTTCGCTGGAGGGCGACCGGACGCTATGAAGTGTCCAGCCTGTCCCGTGCGAAATTTCCTGCAAAATTTTACACCGGGGAAAGTCTCTTCGGTCCTATCAAGTCAACGGTTGATAAGGGCGGAATCCTCCTTTCTCCTAACATGATGGCCTCGGCGGGTGCATCGGTGGATCGCGCCGATGCCATCGTGCCAGAGGAAGCTGACATTTGGAGGACGGATGGGAACACGGTTTATTTCTTTAACCAACTGCGTGGGCTGCAAGTGCTAGATCTAACAAATCCTGGGGACCCGCATCTCACGGCGTCCCTCCGCCTGCCTGCCGTCGGCCAGGACCTGTATCTTTTGCCTGGCTCCGGTGACCGCAGGCTCGTTCTCCTAACCGAATCTTGGACGCAAACGGGTGGCCAGTCCACCCGCATCAATTTGGTGAAAATTTCAGGGAATATAGCGCAAATTATTCAAACCCAAGACGTTCCGGGCTACTTGGGAGACAGCCGTTTGGCTGGGAATCGCCTGATCCTTGCGACGACTCAATGGAATGCCCCAAACGCAGATTCCGCGACGAGCTGGACGTCGTCGTGTCGCCTTTCCGAGTGGCTTCTGGTGGGAGACCAAGCCCCGCAGAAAGCAGCGGAGACAATGATCGACGGTGCCAACCCGTTGATTTCCTCCGGCTCTAACTGGCTCGCAGTCTCCGCCTATCCGAATGGGCAGTGGGACGTTTCCGAGGTTTCGGTGTTTGCGGTGCGTCCAAGTGGATTAGTTCTTATGGCTCCACCATTCCGCACGGTGGGAGCGATTGCTAACAAGTTTGCGATGAACTGGAGCAATAATGTTTTCACCACCGTTTCGCAAAAGAACTGGAATGCCGATCGTTGGTCGCCCACGACGACCCTTGAAAATTTCCGCGTGTGGTCGCCGGATGTTGTTCATCCATCCGTGGTTGAGGGGCCTCTCGGGAAACTTGAGTTAGCCAAAGGTGAAAGTCTCTTCGCGACTCGTTTCGCCAATGACAAAGCTTACATCGTCACTTTCTTGCGGACCGATCCGCTTTGGGTGGTCGATCTATCGGACCCAATGAATCCAGTGGTCGCGGGGCATATCGAGGTCCCGGGTTGGTCTTCCCATTTGGAGCCAATTGGCGATCTTCTCTTTTCGATCGGTTGGGAGTCAGGCACGGTCGCAGCATCGCTTTTTGACGTGGCTGACCCGACTACACCGAAGCTGTTGCGCCGCGTCACGTTAGGAAATCCGGGGACTTATAGTGAGGCCTTGTGGGATGACAAGGCGCTCAAAGTGTTGCCGGATGCTGGTTTGGCGCTAATTCCTCTAACGTCATATAACTCAAACACCGGCGCATCCCAGCCTGTCGTCCAGCTTTTGGATATCGATGTGGCGAAGGGCGAGCTCACCAAGCGTGGGACCATTGCCCATGCCTTCGAAGCCCGGCGTGCGGATTTGATCGGTGGTGCAGTAGTTTCCATTTCCCAACGGGTGCTCGTGGCGGCGGATATTGCCGATCGTGATGCTCCCGCGCTGCTCTCGGAAGTGACGCTCGCTTGGCCAGTGGATCGCGTGCTCGAAGCGGGAAGATTCCTCGTGCAGATCGAAGACGGCGCTTGGTATGGCGGCGGAACCGCAACTGCCCGGATTTCGCCTTCTAACGAAACGGAATCAATTCTAACGGAGACGGACTTAGGAGAAGGAACGGTTAAAGCCGCCGATGTCCGCGATGGGAAACTTTACATCCTCCGCGATCTCGCTTCCGCACAATCCATCTACTATCGGAGCCCGATTATTGGGGATTCGACAGGAAACACACTGATTCTTGATATCTACGATGCATCGGCCGCTCCTGCGCTTTCCCTGATCGGCTCCTCTGCGGTGGCACCCGGAGCAGGCGGTCGAATCGCGACGGATCATTTGCTATGGCCCCAATCAAATCGCCCGGCGGTCGTGATAGATTTCAACAATTTCTATTGGTACGGATGGGGTGGCCCGATTCTCGATACTCCGGTTCTCCTCGCCAAGCCATCGGGCATTGTGGCGGCTGCCAGTCCCATTGCAGCGGATTCGAGTTTACTAAGACCTTGGCCCTACCCAACCACATCCCAAGTTCCACAGTTAGTGGTTTTTGATACCACCCTGCCGAAAGCCCCTGTGGCAGCGGTCCCGGTCGATTTAGGACCTGCGGGAACGACGTTCAATGGATCCAGCTCCGCGGCTGACGGCTTGATCGTGTTAGGAATGTCGCAATCCCAGAATGTGGATACGGGGAAATGGTACGATTACGGGCAGAGTCTCAAGTCGGCACGCGTGATCGAGGTCCGCACGTCGGGAGCCCCTGTGCAGCGTCCTAACATTGAATTGCCGGGCGAGTTGTTTGGTATCACCGAGCTTGATTCTAAGGGTTTCCTGGCCTTCACGCGCAATTTGTTCGCCGATAACACCTCCAATTTGCAAGTGAGTGCGAGCGATGGTTATGACGCCTTTCTGGTTACCGGCGTGAGCGCGCCCGCATACGGAGCAACTGCTGTAGGAGGCCGACGATTGTTCATCGCGACCGACGCCGGTGTGCAGCGCCAGTTACTTGGCGACAATGGCAAATTCTCGGCGGAGCCCATCTTGGACATCGGTTGGCAACCGTATTCCCTGCGTTGGACCCAAGGCCGCTTGATCGGCTCCGATGGACTCTCACTTTTTCAAGTAAACGATGGCGCAAATGCCGTGAAAAAATGGAAGTTCACGAGCTGGTATTTCTCACTTGAGCAAGTGGCACTCGCTGGCAATGGCGATTTGCTCGTTCCCTTCGGCCAGTATGGCGCAGACCGCTTGAGCTATTGAATTGCACTAGCTTTCCGCGGTTGAAAATGCAGCGCTTGTCAATCGGTCGAAATTCGCGATGTTCCGCGTGACATGACAATTTTTGATCGATTGGAGCGGCGCTTTGGTTGGATTTCATTTCCAGGATTCCTCCGCTACTACGCGCTTTTTCACGTCTTGGTTTTTGTCATTCGGTTCATCAGGCCTGACATCAGCGAGGTTTTTGAATTTGATCGCGCGAAGATTTTTTCCGGAGAAATCTGGCGAGTGGCGACATTGTTTTTTGCCACCTCCCAGTTCGGCCCACCAACGTTGGCGAGCGTGATTTTTCTGATATTCGGCGTGAATTTCGCCTTCATGATTGGTGATGGTTTAGAAGGCGCATGGGGAACTTTCAAATCGTCCCTGTTCTACTACATCGGGATTTTTCTAACGATCGTAGCGAACTTCGTCTATCCATTCAATATCCCATTGAGCGGGTTTATGCTGTATGCATCCGCATTTTTGGCGTTTGCAACTTTGTTTCCCAAAACGGAGATTCTGTTATTTTTTGTATTACCGGTTCAAATCCGATTCCTTGGCATCTTGCAGGGGGTTGTGGTCTTGCTGATGGTGCTGACCGCTCCGATTTTGATACCCTACGTTATAATGGGTTTTGCTAACTATATTTGGTTAGCTGCGATTCCAGCACTGCGCGGCACCGCACGTGTCATCGACTCAACGAAGCGGAGGAAGCGCTTTAACACAGATAAAGGCATGAAAGGTTTTGCCTTCCACACCTGCGCTGGCTGCGATCGCACGGATGCGACTCATCCGGGGCTGGAATTTCGCGTCGGGAGCGATGGGAGCGAGTATTGCGTTGATCACCTGCGGGAATGATTTTCCCGCAGGTGATGTTTGGCATTTAAGAAAACTCAATGGGAGACCCGCGCACGGCCGCCATTGTAAAGAACCCGGACGCGATCACCGCGGTAAAATGGCTCGTTTGGATTCACCTCTTGAGTCACGGACAACGAGCCTCCATTACCGTCGAGACGGACTTCGACCTCAATGCCTTGGCGGCTGCCCACTTCCTTCCCGACATGGGATCCCGCAGCGGCACCCAGTCCGGCCCCGCCGATGGTGGCCAAGGTCCTACCGGCACCTCCGCCGACTTGATTGCCAAGCACACCCCCGGCCACTCCACCTAGGATCATTCCGCCAGTGGAATTCCCTTCGATTTTCACGTATCGAATCGAAGTGATTCTGCCACGTTGCACGGTTTGGGCCTGACCAGCCTCACTGCGCGAGTAGGAGTCACCGGTAAGGCTTTGTTGGGCGCATGATGCGAAAAATAAGGGCAATGCAGCAATAGTTAGGATGGTTTTCATAGGTTAAAAAAATTTAGCGCAGTTGCAATTGTTGTAAAGGGGGGAAAAAGGAAAACTCGAATAGGCCCACTCGTAACTGCGTAAAACAAGATCGTAAGCCACTTCAATGAAAGGCAGGTGGAGTGGCGTTTGAAGCGGCTCCAGATCCTGCCATTCGAACAACGCTGGAGCACCTCACCCACCGTGCTGACTGCGGGGGCGTTTCCAAGCCGTGTTTGATCATGAGAACCTGCTGGATTTTCTTCGGCCCCCAAGTCGAGCGAAGCCGCTTCTCAGTGCAAATGAGCCGTTCGATCTCATCGGACGTGCGGCAGGTGACGGACTTGGGAGCCCGGCTGCGTTCCTCCAAAGCTTTCATTCCACCTGCTGCGTAACGCGCCACCCACTTGGGGCCGGTCTTGCGGCTGACACCGAAATCCCGGCAGAGTTCCGTTAGGGGGAACTGGCCGCTTCCGGCCAGACTGACAACTGAGGCGGCCCCGAAAATCCGACCACTCAATGGCTAAACTAAGCTATGGTGGAGGGATGCGGCGGATTGATAGGAGATCGTGGATGTTGATTCAAGGGTGAAGTAGCGAGGGACTCGAATTTGGGCTGATGGAGCGTAGGGCGAAGCTCGCAACGGAGCGTAGCGGAGTGAAGTGCGCAGCCCGGAGCGGAGGCAGCCCAAATT
>JANYEC010000062.1 GCA_025363295.1 Akkermansiaceae bacterium | reverse complement strand
GTCACGAGAGCCACGCAGAGAACCCAGCGATTCATCCGTTGGGTGCGCGTGCGGATTTACCAACGGGTTCCCTGGAGCGAATCCGTAGCCCGCTTACGCGAACTCTGGACCCTGCAAACCTAAGAGTTTTCCACACCGATCAAGGACGCATCCTTTGTTTTCCAACCCTGAGCTGCGGTTCAATCGGGAGCCCTGGGCACGCCTGCACGCAAAATGCCCAACCCGCAATTAAGCCGCCCGCAATGAAAGTCCCCGCCACCACCTCCCGGCTTTTGCGATTCGCGCTTCTCATCATCGCGTTCGCCTCTTCCGCTCACGCCGAACTACCCGCACGGCGATGCGAGCGATCATCCGGGCATCGTTCTTGTCACTCTTGCGATCGCTTGCGTAGATCGCGCGCCGCTTGCGGGGATTTGCGACAATAACCTCGTGCCCAAGCTCCGTTAGAAAACGGCTGATCCAAGGACTGTGCGACCCGACCTCGTGGGCGATCCGCGATCCCCGGTATTTCACTTGTTTCTCACTTCCCCATGGACCGTCTCAATCAGGGAGAGTTCCGCTCAGAGTAACCTTGGCGGTGGCTAACACACCCTCCGGCCCGTGAACTTCGCCTACCACTTGAGCAAGACCGCCCAGCCGGCCTTCGACTTTCGCGCGGATTTCGATGAGATTTCCCGGAACCGCCGCACCCAGAATTTTGGCACCGCGTATGCCCGTCAGCCTCAAGTCCGACATTTGTAAATTCCTAGGATCGGTCTGAATCACCACTCCGCCGAGTTGGGCGATGGCTTCGATCAAAATCACTCCCGGCATCATGGGATTGCCCGGAAAGTGTCCTTCCAAAAACGCTTCATCTCCCCTGACTCGATAGCTCGCCACGGCCTCGACACCGGGATCCAGTGAAAGCAGCTCATCTAGAAATCGAAACGAAGGTCCGTGCGGTAGGGATTTCAAGGCTGCTTGGAGGTCCAAATTCATCTGCGCGGAATCATCGCACGGGCCACACCCATCGTGACAAGCGGATTGCAGTGTTTGAGTCGGTTTTTTCCGTCGCCCCTCTGTTTGGAAGATGGCGGTAAATTCAATTCGACCGTGCGCACACTTCTTGTTACGGATGTGTCTTATGTCTGATGATTATCCCAGCGCCCAGATTTATAAACCTTCAGAGGTCATGACCCTCCGGTGGTGGCTACGCGCACCTTGGGATTATGTGATGATGGCTTTGGGGCTATCCTATTGGGGAGTTTTCGGCGGTTTACTCACCTTGATCGGCGGGCCGCTGCATCTGATTCTTCCGCAGCGGACAGGGGAAAAACTGGGGCGCACTTTGCTTCATCAACTTTTCAAGAAATTTGTCGTTTACCTGCGCCTCTCAGACCTCGTGCATGCGGATCTATCCGCACTCGATCCGCTCGGGAAAATCAAACACCCGTTCATCGCTGCGCCTAATCACACCTCGCTGTGGGATGTGGTTTTTATCATCGCTCGCTTGCCACAAGCCATTTGTGTGATGAAAAAAGTCATCCTGATGAATCCCCTGCTCGGCGGTGGCGCAAGGCTAGCGGGCTATATTGCGAATGACGGAATGACTCGCATGATTCGCAATGCTTCCGAATCCCTCAGCCATAGCGGACAGCTTCTGTTGTTTCCCGAAGGAACCCGCACCCGTGCGGATGCTCGATGGATCAATCCTCTCAAAGGCGGCTGTGCGATCATTGCCATCCATGCACAGGTGCCCGTCTATCCGATTTTCATCCGCAGCAACACTCGCTTTCTGCAAAAAGGATGGCCACTGTGGCGCCGTCCCGTTTTCCCGATCCAGATTCGTTTTGACTTGGGTGAGCCGCTGATCGCGCAACCGGGTGAAACATCTCAAGCATTCACGGCACGGCTGGCCACAGTTTACGAGCAAGAGCTTTCAAAACCGGATCCGCTGCGTCGGCAAATCGATGTAGCCGCAGATTAATTGTCCGCTGGTGCTTGCCCGAAACCGATTTGGCATTTAATGCAGGGCGACATGCCCGAGGTGCGCCCACTCATTCTCATTCCCAGCTACAATACTGGACCCATCTTGCGGCAAACGGTGGCGTCCGTTCTGGCATATCAAACGCCCACATGGGTGGTGGTCGATGGCTCCACTGACGATTCCCCAAAATTGCTCGAACCGATTTCTGATAAGTACCTTAGAATCATCCAACTGGGGAAAAATTCAGGTAAGGGCGCGGCGATTCTTCATGGGTTACGCGAGGCAATCGCGGCGGGATTCACGCATGTTTTGAGTATCGATGCCGACGGCCAGCATCCGGCTTATTTCATCCCCGAGTTCCTCAAGCTTTCTGTGACGTATCCAGAGGCGGCCATTCTAGGTCGGCCGATATTTGATGACTCCGCCCCGGCGCTGCGTGTCAATGGCCGTAAAGTTTCAAACTTCTGGGCGAATCTCGAGACCCTCGGTTGGGGCGTGGATGATTCGCTTTTTGGCATGCGAGTCTATCCAGCCGCCGATCTGCTAGCGGTTTTTGAATCGACGAAATTTGCGCGACGCTTCGATTTTGACCCGGAGGTCGCTGTGCGACTGGCATGGCGTGGAGTGCCCATCATCAACTTACCGACGCCGGTCTGTTATCCGAGCAAGGAAGAGGGCGGCATTTCCCAGTTCCGCTACATTCGCGACAATGTGCTGCTGACTCAGATGCATATCCGATTGTTTTTCGCCTTTCTCGTTAGGCTACCCAACTTGCTCTTCCGGGGTGAAAATCCTCTCGAAAGCATCAACCCACCCTCCGCGTGAACGAAGTTGAAATTCGTAAAATTGCAGCGTTGTTTCCCGGCCAATGGGACACCCACTACGTCGCCGCCAAATTGCGGACCGATCCACTTTATTCGGCGTTAGAAAACGAACTCCGCGAGTCCGACCTACCTCTGTTAGATCTTGGCTGTGGGCTGGGACTTCTGGCAATATTCTTGCGCGCAAAGGGCATCGTCGTGCCGATTCACGGCTTGGACTATGACGTTAGAAAAGTAAATACCGCCACCCGCTCGGCGCGCGCGGCGGGAATAGAAGGTCTAACGTTTTCCCATCATGATGCGCGCACCGGTTTGCCCGCACACCAGGGAAATGTGAGTATCCTCGATATCTTACAATTTTTCACACCCACGGAACAGGAAACGCTGCTCGGTCGTGCTGCATCGCGAGTGGGACCCGGCGGAAAGCTGGTGATTCGTTCCGGCCTCCGCGATCAATCGATGCGCTTCAAAATTACGGTGCTTGGTGATCTTCTAGCAAAAGTCACCTTCTGGATGAAAGCCGGCCCCACGCACTATCCGACAGTTGAAGATTTCCACCGAATCTTAAAGCCTTTTGGAACAGTCAAAATTACTCCGCTCTGGGGAGGCACGCCGTTTAACAATCACCTAATCGTCCTGACCCACGAGTCTGCGTGAAGTGGTGGCCCGAGACGGATTTGAACCGCCGACACGTGAATTTTCAATCCACTGCTCTACCGACTGAGCTATCGGGCCTTACGCACTTACCACCTTTGCAGGCGGGGCGGCAGTAAGAGGGGCTTGTGGGGTTTTGACAACCGGAAAATTTCTAATTTCGACATTTTCCAACAGCAGCCCGCATTTACTTCAAAAATACTTCCCGCGCCTTCGCTCCTTCGCCCGGACCGACGATTCCGCGTTGTTCCAAGATGTCCACCATTCGAGCCGCACGGGTGTAGCCGAGGCGCAGGCGGCGCTGCAGAAGCGAGGTGCTGGCTTTCTGTTCTTGGCGCACCACTTCAATGCATTTTGTGATCAGCTCTTCGTCCGCTTGGGAAACATCGTCATCATCGTCGTCGCCCTCGCCATTGATCGTGGCTTGGATTTCTTTTTCAAACTGCGGCTTCGCTTGAGCTGCGCAGTGGTCGATGAGTCGCTCAATTTCCGCATCGGTGACGAAGGCTCCTTGGGCCCGTTCCAGTTTTGCAGAGCCAGGTGGCAGATAGAGCATGTCGCCTTTGCCCACGAGTTTGTCGGCGCCCTTGGTGTCTAGGATGACGCGGGAGTCCAGCGCGGAGGAAACTTGGAATGCAATACGGGATGGGATGTTTGCCTTGATGATGCCGGTGACAACATCGGCCCGCGGCGTCTGAGTGGCGATGATGAGGTGTATGCCAGCAGCACGGGCTTTCTGGGCGATCCGGGCGATGCACATTTCCACATCGGCAGGGGCCGTTTGCATGAGGTCGGCAAGCTCGTCAATGAGGACAACAATGTAAGGAAACTTGGTAGGAATTTGCTCTTCGTAAACCTCTTCGTCCTCCTCGTCCGCCTCCGGGCCCAGGTCACCATCGCTGAGCGCGGCGGCCAGTGAATCCATGTTCGCGTCCGGCTCGTCTTCCGTCATCGTCCACGGCGGGGCTTGATGACTGTTAGGAATGGCGGGATCGAGCAATTCACTCAGATCGAATGGGGCCTCAGGCTCTAAGCCATTATCCAACACCTCTTCTCTAACTACTTCAAGCTCGGGTTCAGGAGCTGGCTTTTCCTTCACCAGAATAGGGCGGCCATTAAAACTATCAAAATTCCGCACGCCAACCTTCGCGAAAATTTTGTAACGTTTTTCCATCTCGTTGACCACCCACTTAAGCGCGGCCACGGTCTTTTTGGGATCGGTGACGACTGGGACAACGAGATGCGGCAGTCTGTTATACATCTGCATTTCCACCACCTTCGGATCCACCATGATGAAGCGCAGCTCGTCCGGGCTGAACTTGAAGAGCATGGAAGCGATGATGGAGTTAATACAAACGGATTTCCCGGAACCCGTCGCACCCGCGACGAGGCAGTGTGGCATGGCCGCGAGATCGGCAATGACCGTGTTCCCATAGACGTCCTTGCCCAGCGCGAGGGGGATCTTTTTCTTGGAAGAGTTGAAATCCGTGGAGTAGAGCAATTCGTGGAGTGGCACGGCTACTTTTTTACTGTTAGCAATCTCAATACCGACAGTGTCCTTACCGGGGATGGGCGCGAGGATATTGATTCGCTCAGCACAAGTGGCACGGGCAATGTCCGCTTCTAACTGAGAGATACGGGAAACGCGTAGCCCGATCGACGGATAGATCTCGTAGCGGGTGATCGTAGGGCCACGGGTAATCGGCCCTGCTGTCACCTCGATGCCAAAAGCCTTGAGCGTATCAATGATGATCTGGCGGGTCTCCTCCTTGTGATCATCATCCGCATCCGAGTCTTCCACCTCGGGCAGCGGATCGAGGATGTCGAACTCCGGAATTTTATAGTTAGGAAATCTGCCCTCTTGGAGTCCTTGGTGTTCGGGGGACGGCTTGCGACTGAAGGGATTTTTCCCAATGAGCTCGGGGTCGATCGCTCGGCGTTGTGAAGCATCGATGATTTCAGGAATCGGCGTTTCGCGGAGCGGCAGCAGTGTCTGGGAATCATCCTCAGCGCCTTTAGCGGAGACAGGTGCCTTGGATTGTTCGCGATCTTTGCGGCGTTGATCGCGCTGGCGCTCGCGCTCGGCGAGCATCTCTGCCTCACGGGAAGCAATTTTTCCGGCGGCGCTACGGCTGGCTTGCCACTCGTGAAACTTGCGGCGGGTCAGACGGTAGCAAGCCTTGGTGAAACGCACCGGCTCTTGGCCCGTTAGAAGTATCAAGGCCACGATGTAGGCCGCGCCTGTTAAAATAAGCGTGCCGACTCTTCCGATCACACCGGTGAGAACGTATCCACCTAAGCCCTCACCGATCACCCCGCCAGGGCCATTGATGCTGCAGTTTTGCGCCCATTCCCTAAAGAAGAAACCCGCGGCGTGCAACCATGCTGCGCCCGCTAACAAAAGGATGCCGAATCCAATCGCCGCGCGCGGCCAAATCGGGCCGTTAAAAGCCAATTTGATCACTCCAAACCAGATCAGCCCCACGGGGATCAATCCTCCTACCGCGCCGAAAAGCAGGATCTGAACGAAGCCCAGAATTCCGCCGAAGGGTCCAATTAGATTTTCGCTCTTTGCCCCGGATTTTCCAGCAAAGGGCTCTAACATACCCCACTTCGGCAAATCTGCGGGACTGTATTTCACCAGCGACAATAACAACAACAAGCCCACCGTGATCAAAATGATCCCAGTGATTTCATTCGACCATCGCGTCGGCTCCGGGACTTCACCCCGTTTCTTATTGTCCTTAGCTGCCATGTGTTTCGCTGCGGCACAGCATCCCCCGCCTCACGGCTGGGGGCAAGATTGTTTTCAATCCCGGAAAATCTGGCTTTCCTAAGCAGTTGTAGCTTGGCCGCGCATGGAAGTCGAGCAGACTTCCCGCGATGCACCTGCTCACTCTGAAAATTCAAGAGCCGTTGCCGGGGCAGGTCCTTCCGCAGATGGAATGCGACTTTGGCCCTGAGGAGGCGGCCCGACGTTATCGGGCGATCGTCGTGACCACCCTGCGCCAGCTCCGCAGCTTGAAAGAAACCAGGCTGCGGCTGCTCATCACCCCGGAAGATGGGGATGACGCCGTACGATTCTGGCTGCTTCCTCGGCTCGCGGATTCGTGGAACAGCGCCGGAAATGTGTTTCGGACAGACGGTTGGGAAATCGACTTTGGCGGCAGCGCTGATGATTTCCCCATTCACGCATTTGGAGAAATTCTCTGCCCAAATCTTGGCGCGCGCTGGGTGCATACCGCCTTGCTCGGTCTTGGGCGCAGTGCCCATCAAGTGATCGGCCCGGCAATCGGAGGCGGGGAATATTTCCGAGCCCATGCTTCTGAAAAACCGGAAAATCCTGAGATCCGTATTCTTCCCGCTCTTCCTATCATCCAAACCCACGACCACTGGCAGGATGCTCTCGACAGCGCCCTCGGCCCGGCGCTCAAGCGGGCTTGGGAAGAAGAAGCATGATGATTCTGCAACTTTCCATCACTCTGAATGTTTCCACAGAGTCATGAAAACAATCATCCTCCTCTTTACGCTCAGCCTAGCGCTATCAACTCCGAGCCGCGCTGCGGAGCCAGCCAAGCCTCTGGTGACCCTATCCGTCAAACGTCAGGTCCTCGACTCCAGCCACGAAATGCTAGGAAGACAAGGTGACACGAAGCAAAAAACTTACACGCTTCATGTGGAAATCACTAACACCTCTTCGTCCGAAATCACGGACGCAAAACTAACGGGCGAAATCCTTGTCACGAGATCTTCCGAGATGTCCGAAAAACTGCTGAAAGAACCACTGGACAAGATCGTGCTTGCCACCATGAAACCTAACGAAAAACTAACTGTGGATCTGGGTAAAATTACACTCCGGGAAATGGAATGGCGAAATCGAAAGGTTGAGGAAAAACTTGAAGAATGGAAAGTCGATTGCGTGCAGAAAGAAGCTGTCATCGGCAGCGTAGTGAGTAGCTCTCACTTCGAATCTTCAGAGAAAAAAGCCGTGACCCCTCAAGTGGCGAATCCAGGATCCCTACATCCACGATTGGGAAAAATCCCAGCCCATCGACTGGTGAAATAACGGGAGGTTAGTGTCATGTAAAACTGATAGCGGACGGCGTCTATGAACGTGGTTACTGCGTCTCGCAGCAAAGTTTCTCTTTCAGGGACGTTGCTGCGAGACGCAGAAACCACGGCCGAACAGGACCATCCGCGAATCTGAGATTTACAGAACACTAGTAGATTTCCGATTTACCACGCCTTCGTCCCCTGTGCGTCAAATGGCAGCCATAACAGCGCGACTTGCGTCACTTTTACGTCCGTCTTCGCGGGTTTGATTGAATCAGTTTCTAACGCGAGCGTCGCTGGATCGTAAGACTCGGTAAGCTTGGCTATGGCTGCTTCAAGTTCAGCATTTACCGCTTCTATCTCAGCGTTGATAGAGGCGATTTTTGCATCGGCAGCGGCCACATCTTCGTGTTGCTTGTAAGCACCGGTCGCCTTGCCAATGGCAGATGTGCTGCGGGCGAGCGAACCGAGGCCGGACTTGCGTCCGAGAAATGCACCGAGGATTCCCCCTAACACGGAAACTCCAGCCTGCATCATCGCGGAATTGGACTCCGCTTTCTGCTTGTCGAGTTGGCCTTGCGCGGTCTGCAAACGAGTCTGGATGGAGAAAATTTTCTTTGTCGCCACATCGCGAAGTTTGCTGATTGCCGTATCACGTGCCTCGCGGGCCTCCAGGGTGAGACGGGCGCGGAAATCCGCCTCACTCTCATCGAGTTTCGCCCATTCCTTAAGCGTCGGGCAAGAAAACACGTCCGCGCGCTCGTTACGATAAAGCCACTCGACGAAATCTTTCTCCACCTGCTTGTAGTTCGCCGCGTTCATTGCGAATCCAGGAAGCTCCGCAAATCCCGCACCGACGGTGGGCTCGCTCGCCGTGGCATCGGTCTTCAATGGTGGTGGCACGGTGTTGTCCCAATCAATCCCAGTCGCCAATACCGGATTGACCAATCTCACCGTTTTGCTGCCATCGACACCGGATTTCGCCGAATAAAAATGCACCACTCCCTCGCGCAGAAGATGTGGCTGATAGATGATATCGTCTGCTGCCCCGGCGATGGGCACGAAAATCTCGACCACTCCCCCGCCCACCACCGGGCGCGGCGATGAGGCAGCTTTTGGAGCGTTCATTCCGGGCATCCCCATCGGGTTCGCCTCGGCAGCGGGCGTGGCTGCGGCGGTGGAAAAGTCCCCACGCTTCGGGTCCATTAGCGTTTTGATCTGGCCACGCGTTAGGGGTCCGGTTAGATAACTCATGACCCAGCGCACTTTGAATAATACCGGGTGATCCTCGTGCACGTTGTTCATGAGAAAGACTTGGTTGCCGAGACCGGAAATCATTTTTTCCATACTGCTCCGATCAAACTTCGCATTCTGTGTTCCGGCGGCTCCTTCGAGACCATCGAGCACGCGCATTTTATCGCGCTCAGTTTGCAGGCGTCCGAGAAACCACGTTCCTATGTTAGAGAGTGCTTTGTAGTCGAGGTCCACCGGGTTTTGTGTGGCTAACAAGCAGCCAAGTCCGAAAGCGCGGCCTTGTTTCAGCATTGTCATCATCGGCTTCTTCGAAGGCGGGTTTGCCGTAGGGGGCAAGTAACCGAAAATTTCATCCATATACATGATGGCCCGCAGCGAGGTGGTGCCGTTTTGGGAACGCATCCAGCCGAGCATCTGATTGAGCAACAGGCTGACGAAAAACATCCGTTCCGAGTCTCCTAGATGAGAGATCGAAAAAATGGAAATGCGTGGTTTCCCAGACGGTGTGTGCAACATTTTTGCGATGTCGAGCGGTGGACCTTCTAACCAAGTCGCAAAGCCGGGTGAAGCTAGCAGATTGTTAAATTTCAGCGCCAAGGCCTGCCGGATTTTTTCCGGCATAAAGGATTCCAGATCAATCACACCCACCTTGTCGAACGCCGGTTTCTGGATGTGCCGAATGAGGGTTTCCAACGTCACGTTTTGGCCATCCGTCCACGCCTTTTGGAAAATGGCTGCCACCAGCACCGCCTCCGGGCTTTGGATCGCATCCGCATTCACGCCGATTAGAGACAACAACGAGCCCACGGTGCTTTCCACTCGCTCGCCCAGCAGCTCCGCATCGTCCATGATTTCGAGGGGCGGAACCTCCAGCGAACTCAGGATTGAAACCGGAATCCCTGCCTTGCTCCCAGGAGTGAAAATATTGATGTCCACTTTATCGCGCAGCGTGGCAATGCGGCTGGGATCTTGCCCCCATTCGGCGAGTCCGTTTTTCCAAGTCTCTGCGGTTTTCGCTGCGTAATCGTCTGGGCTGAGGTCCTTTTTCGCCGCATCGTCCTCGTTGATCCATGGGCGGAAACTTTTCGCATCGAGATCAGGAAACATCAGCAACAAGTTAGAGATGTCGCCCTTGGGGTCGATGATGATTGCGGGAATATTGTCCATCGCCGCTTCTTCTAGCAGCGCAAGGCAGAGTCCGGTTTTTCCAGATCCCGTCATCCCTAACACGACTCCGTGAGTTACCAGATCTTTGGAATCATAGAGGATCAAATCGTCATCCACTTTTTTCGTATCCGCGTCATAACCGCGACCGAGATAAAACTGCCCGAGCTTTTCATAATCACTGGAGGAAATTGCCATGGTGCAATTATGCTGCAAGTCCTTGCGGAAAATGCCAGCAGGAAGATGCGGGAGGTAGATCGTGTTTTTTCAGCCCACCTCAAGACCCGCAGGTAGAATCGCCAATTCTAACGCTCAATCCACAAACGCCCTTCACGACGATGCAATTTCGAAGCGCCGGGGAGATTGATCACCGCCGGATTTTTCACATCCAGCAGGCTCATTCCGCGCTCAATCAAGGCGCGGTCAACCGCCGCGATTCCGTGTCCCTTGAGAAAATTCCGCAAGGCGATGCGCTGCAATACCGGCGGCACTTGGCGCAGGGCACCGAGGTGCAGGCGTCCCTGAGGATCCAGTAATTTTGCTTGGTCGAGCGCCCAGCTTTCCAAGTGCGCCATTTCCTCGGCATCCGCCGCTCCCCGCGCAAAAGCGAGCGCGGGATCCCGGCCAGAAATTTCTTCCAACAAAGGAAACGCCTCGTTTCGCAGGCGGTTGCGAATCGCGACGGCCTCCGCATTGCTGGCATCTTCCCGCCAATCCTTCTGATGTGAAACCAGCCACTCGATCAAAGTCGCACGCCGGATTTCTAACAAGGGCCGATGAAATTCCAAGACCGCGCCCGTTTCTATGGTGAATTTCTGTTCCTCGCGCATTCCTTTGAGTCCATAGGAACCTCGCAGCAAATTCCACAAAACGGTTTCCGCCTGATCATCCGCGTGATGACCTAACACAATCCGACGACATTTGTATTTCCCAGCGCAGATGGCGAAGAACGCATGCCTTGCATTTCGCGCAGCCGTCTCCATCGACTCGCCGCGCTGTTCCATGAGCTTCGGCACATCCACCCGGCCGACCTCACATTCCACCCCGAGCCGGACTGTCAGACGTTTCACAAATTTCGCATCCTCCACCGAGGCCCGCCCGCGCAAACCATGATCCAAATGACACACGACCAAATTTGAAAAACCCGCTTCTAACAACCAATACAGCAGCGCCACAGAGTCCGCCCCGCCGGAAACCGCCACCAACCACCGCTTTCTGCGGGATGCTGTCTCAAACCATGTCGCTCGTTGCTTGCCCGCCACGCCCCGATCTTGAAAGCGAATCCGTGCTTGGCACAGCCGAAAAATCTCACAAAGCTGCCCACATGCAAACCTCTTCATTTCTCAAGGATCTCTTCGACCTGTCAGGCAAAACCGCTGTGATCATCGGTGGCACCGGCGAACTTTGCGGCACCATCGCCGTCGGACTCGCCCGCGCTGGAGCAGAAGTGGTGCTCGGTGGGCGTATCCCTGAAAAAGCGGAAAAGCGCCTCGCCGAAATCGAATCCCACGGTGGTAAAGGTTATTTCGTGCCAGTCGATGTCACTTCACGCGAGTCGCTGCATCACCTGCTAGATAACGTGCTCAAGCGCTCCGGCCAAGTCGATATTCTCATCAACGGCGCAGGAACCAATTCGCCCACCCCGTTTCTCGACATCCCCGAGGAGGAGTATCAAAAAATCATCGATACTAATCTCTCCGCCGTTTTCCGCGCCTGCCAGGTATTCGGCCAATATTTCGTGGATGAGTCCCGCCCAGCCTCGATCATCAACCTCGGCTCGATTTCCGGGCTTAATCCGCTTTCACGCGTGTTCACCTACTCCGCCTCCAAAGCAGCCGTCCACAATCTCACGCGCAACCTCGCCCGCGAGTGGGCGGACAAGGACATCCGCGTAAATACGCTGGTGCCCGGCTTTTTCCCTGCCGAGCAAAACCGCAAGGTGCTCGATGAATCCCGCGTCCTCGACATCCTCCGCCAAACTCCAGCTTCGCGTTTCGGCAACGCGGATGAACTCATCGGAGCCACCCTCCTTCTCGCCTCGCCCAAGGCAGGCTCCTTCATTACCGGTATTGAAATGATCGTGGACGGTGGCTTCCATGCGATGACAATTTGAGCAAAACTCGGCTTTAAATCTGTCTCAGACTTCCTTACCACGGGGCTTGCAAGCCCCCAAAAGCCGGTGTATTGCGTCCGCTCAGGCGGGAAATTCCGCGCTACCCCATCTCTCTCATGATCAAGTGGATTCTCCAAAAAATCGTCGGCAGCAAGAACCAACGCGAGGTGCGCCGCATCCGCCCGACTGTGGCACGCATCAATGAAATCGAAGAAGCTCTCCAGCGTGAACCGGCTGAAAAGCTGCTAGAATTCACGGAGAAATGGAAGTCGCACCTGGCCCGTTACCACGCCCTCGAAGTTCCCGCGAAGCCGCTGATCCAGCGCATGGAAGACGCTGAACTCCGCGATGTCGTCGAACTTCTCGAAGCACGTCTTGCGCCGTTGCGCGAGGAATTCCCCTCGCTTCCATCAAGCATTCTCGCCACGGCATCATCGATCGAAACGGCCAAAGCTGCGTTCCATGAAATCGAGCCGGAATTCACAAAATCCCGCGCCAAGTATCTCGAAAAAATCCTCCCGGAAGCCTACGCGGTTGTGAAAAATGGTGCCCGCCGCCTCTGTGGCACCGAAATCATCGTCAATGACCGCCCGCTTTCTTGGGAAATGATTCACTTCGATGTCCAACTCATCGGCGGCATCGCTCTGCATCGCGGCATGATCGCGGAGATGCAAACCGGCGAAGGGAAAACCCTCGTTGCGACTCTACCGGTCTATTTGAATGCGCTCACCGGCCTCGGCGTGCACGTCGTCACGGTCAATGATTACCTTGCGAAACGCGACTCCGAGTGGATGGGCTCCCTGTTCCGCTACCTCGGGCTCACGGTAGGCACGATTCAAAACCAGATGCCGCCTTGGGAACGCCGTGCCGAATACGCGTGCGATATTACCTACGGAACGAATGCCGAGTTCGGCTTTGATTACCTGCGCGACAATGGCATGGCCGCCACCAAGGACGAACAAGTCCAACGCGGCCACTACCTTGCCATCATCGACGAAGTGGACTCCATTCTCATCGACGAAGCCCGGACTCCTTTGATCATATCCGGTCCATCCACGCAATCGTCCCATCAGTTTGATAAATACAAGCCGCTCGTCGAGCAACTCGTGAAGCGCCAAACCGAGCTTTGTAATAACCTCGCCTCGGAAGCGAAACAACTGCTAGAAGCCGGCGACACCGTGAATGCAGGCCGCGCGTTATTCAAAGTGAAACTCGGCCAGCCGCGCAACCGCCAGCTCATGCGTTTCATGGAGGAGCCGGAAATGCGAAGATTGTTAGAAAAAACCGAGCTCTCCTTCCACCAAGACGCACAGAAAAAGGAACTCTTCGAAATTAAAGAAGAGCTCTATTTCGTGATCGATGAAAAAGGCCATGACTCCGATCTGATGGAAATGGGACGTGAGTTTCTATCACCCGGCGATCCGGAATCCTTCACACTCCCCGACCTCGGTACTCTTTACGCGGACATTGATACGAACCGCGAACTCAAGGACGAGCAAAAGATGGAAGCCAAGGAAGCGCTGCAAGTTCGCATGGATGCGCAGGCCGAAAAGATTCATAACATTTCCCAGCTCCTCAAGGCTTACTGTGTTTTCGAGAAGGATGTTCAATACGTCGTCAAGGATGACAAGGTGATCATCGTGGATGAAAACACCGGTCGTGAAATGCCGGGCCGCCGTTGGTCGGATGGCCTCCATCAAGCAGTTGAAGCGAAGGAAAGTGTTTCCATCGAAAAGGAAACCCAGACTTTCGCCACCATCACCATTCAGAACTATTTCCGCCTCTATCAAAAACTAGCAGGTATGACTGGCACCGCCGAAACGGAGGCCGCCGAGTTCCACGATATCTATCGCCTCGACGTGCTACCGATCCCTACTAACACGGACAACATCCGTGTGGACGACAATGACCAGGTTTTCAAAACACGCCGCGAGAAGTTCAATGCAGTGATCGCGAAGATCGAAGAAGCCCATGCCAAAGGCCAACCCGTGCTCGTCGGCACCGCCTCTGTGGAAGCCTCCGAGACGCTCGCACGCATGCTGAAGCGGGCGAAAATCCCGCATGCAGTGCTCAATGCTAAGTTCCACGAGCAGGAAGCAGATATCATTTCCCGCGCGGGCCATCTCGGCTCCGTCACCGTTTCCACTAACATGGCAGGCCGCGGCACCGATATCAAACTTGCCCCCGGCGTCCCCGAGGCGGGCGGACTTTTTGTCATCGGCACAGAGCGCCATCAGTCGCGCCGGATCGACCGCCAGTTGCGGGGGCGTTGCTCGCGCCAAGGCGATCCCGGCCGCTCGCAATTCTTCATTTCCTTCGAAGATGACTTGATGCGGAACTTCGCCGCAGCAGATCGCATGACTTCCATGATGGAGCGTTTTGGCATGAAGGAAGGTGAAGCGCTCGAGCATTCATGGCTCAATCGCTCGGTAGAAACCGCGCAAAAACGGGTAGAACAACGCGACTACACAGGCCGCAAACGCGTGCTCGATTTCGATGACGTGATGAACATGCAGCGCGAGGTGGTTTACGGCTACCGCAATGAAGTTCTAACCACCGAAGTGCCACGTGACTTAGTCAATGAAATCATCGATGAAACCATCCCTGCGAAAGTTCACGAATACCTCAGTGACCGCGACGATGATTCTCCTGATTACAATGAGCTTTTGCACTGGGTCAATGCCACGCTCCCCGTGCGCGTGACCGAAGAGGATTTTCTCAGCACCCAGAACGAAGAAGCCATTTCCGCGATGCTTGTGGACAAGGTGAAAGATGCCTACGCCGTCCGCGTGGGCGATTTACCTCTGGAAGTTCTCGATCAGGAAGAACGCCGTATGGTGCTCGTCGCTATCGACAAACAATGGCAGGCGCATCTTTATAACATGGATGCCCTCCGCGAAGGAGTGGGCCTCCGTGCGCAAGGCCAGAAGGACCCGCTCATCGAATATAAAAACGAAGCTTACAACCTCTTCGTGACTCTCATGGACGGGATTAAACAGGAGGCTCTGCAAAACCTGTTCCGCTCCGCCGCGAACCTCGAAGCATTCCTCAAACAGCTCCACAGCCAGCCGCAGCAATTGCAGGGCGGCGAGGAAGCGCTCACCCGCGCGAATGTTTCCACTTCTGGCAGCTCCGCCAATCTGGATCCCGCTGCCATGCCCTCACCCGAAGGCACCACGCTGAAGCTCAATCTCCCTAAACGGAAGCCGAGTTTCTCTATCGAGACCACCGGTCGCAACGCCGCCTGCCCGTGTGGCTCTGGGAAAAAGTACAAGCAGTGCTGCGGCCGTGAGGCATAAGGCTCTGCCGGACGTAGAGCCGTGATTGAAAATCAAGCCCTTCCCGATGCGTCTGGACCGCTTCCTAACACGTCACACCGCTCACACCCGCAACGAGGTGAAACATCTGCTTTCCTCGAAGCGAGTCACCGTCTTTGGTGAAATCGAGCAGGACAGTCATCGGGAAATTAGTGAATTTACCGAAGTGGCGTTGGATGGAGATATCCTCCAACAGCGCGTGGCCATCTATCTGATGTTACATAAACCTAGCGGACACCTCAGCGCCACCCATGATGCGCAGCACCCGACAGTTATCGACCTGATCGATCACCCACTCCGCAGCGAACTTCACCTCGCCGGTCGCCTCGATCGCGCCAGCACCGGCCTGCTTCTTCTAACCAATGACGGAAAATGGTCGCGCAAGGTCACCCAACCCGACGAGGAAATTACCAAAACCTATCGGGTCACCCTCCGCGACCCGATTTCGGAGGACACCGCAACGATTTTCGAGCAGGGCATCTATTTCGCCTACGAAGATCTCACCACACGCCCGGCGCAGTTAGAAATCCTCGGCTCTCATGAGGCACTGCTCAGGATTCACGAAGGCCGCTACCATCAGGTGAAGCGGATGTTCCACGCCGTGGGGAATAAAGTGCTCAGCCTGCACCGCGAAAGCATCGGCCTGCTGGTGCTTGATCCTGATCTAGCACCCGGCCAGTCCCGCTGCCTCACCGCCCAAGAAATCGCATTCTTCGGCGGGCGTTGAGAGTTCCGCACCTGTAGATCTTTCGTTGACCGATCATCGGTGATTGGATATATACCAGCTATGACAACGACTTTATTTACGAATGGACGCTCGCAGGCGGTGAGAATCCCCAAGGAACTCCGATTCGAAGGCAAGGAAGTCTCGATCCGTCGTCTCGGAGACGGCGTGCTTCTGGTACCGGTCAAAGCTACCACCTGGCCCGAAGGATTCTTCGACAACATTCGCATCGATGACCCCAATTTCGCACGGCCCGATCAAGGCGAACTCCCACCCATCGTGCACTTCACTGAATGACCTACCTTCTCGATACCAACGTCTGCATTGCCGCCATGCGCGGAAATCCGCAGGTTGTTCAGGCTCTTGACGCCCGCAGTCCTGAGGATTGCGCCGTGTCGATGGTGAGCATCTTCGAGTTGTATGCGGGGGTTTTCCGTTGCAACGACCCTGAGCGGGAGGGGCGGAAAGTCGCCACCTTTCTGGAGCCATTCCACCTGTTGCCATTCGATTGGGATGCCGCCATCAAAACGGCGGAAATCCGTTACTCGCTTGAGAAAGCCGGCATGAAGATCGGCCCCGATGATTTGCAACTAAGCGGCCAAGCTCTCTCGCTGGACCTGATCCTCGTCACCCACAACACCCGGGAGTTCAAATGCGTGAGCGGCCTGCGGGTGGAGGATTGGGAAAGCGATGGAGGATGAGCGCGGCACGTCATGAAAACGCACACTCCATCCATCCTGGCGAAGTCTCCGAAAACACTCCAAATGTCTGTTATTTGGGACCGACTCCGCCGACATTTTGAGCGAACTAACACTATCCATTCACTGGGAAAAATTTGGCGGGAAATGTGCTGAACGCTCAGCGCTAAGCGTCCTGGAGTGGGCAAAGCTCCACTCGCGCCGACTGGAGTACCGGTTATTGCCTCACCCGAGCCAGCTCCTTGGTTTTGGTGTCGTAGGAAATCAAAACGCCGGGGCGGGTGTTGATATCCGCAGAGGAACGAGCAGAAATCAGCTTGTCGGTATTTCCCGCAAACAAAAGCTGAATTGATAGAAATGCCGCGAAAATGATGGATAGCCGAATGGGCATGATGAAAGGATTATTAAGTTCTGTTAAAATCGAGTTCTCTTTGTATCCATGCAGTCATTTCCGGATATTGCAGAATGAAGATTTTAAATTCAGCGAGGTGCAACCTGCGTTTGCCAAACCGCAGTGGCGAGCATGGTGGCGGATACGAGCCAGATCAGCATGCTCCTGAAGCTATTTATCGGTGACGTTTTGATAGGCAGAGATTAATCTACCCCAACAAGAAAGCGACGCATAAAGAGCCGGGCGACGGCTGGGCAGAAAGTAAAAATACGACGAGGCTAACCGCCGGGCTAGCGGCCATCTTTGCCCGTACGATTGGCGGATCGCTCGATTTGCCGGGCGTTTATTGTTTTGTTCCCGGTATGTTGAGTGCTTAATGGGCTACTTCTTATGGAATCTGAAATTGCTGGCTGGTTGAGCGTGATTTTTCGTTTGGTCCACGTGATTGCTGGGATCATGTGGATTGGAAATTCCATTCTGTTCACTTGGATGGAGCTCAATCTGATCCAGCCTCCGGATGACAAGGATGAGAAAAATCCGAATCCCGATCTGCTCGGCCACCTCGACATGCTTCACGGTGGCGGCGTCTTCCACCTGGAAAAGCGCATCATCAATCCGCAGGCGATTCCGGTTCCGCTCCATTGGTTCATGTGGCAATCTTACACCACTTGGATTAGCGGCAGCTTGCTGCTGATTTCCGTTTTCTATCTGCATGGAGGAAGCTCTCTGATGGATGGGACGAAATCTCCGCTTGGCGGATTTTATCCCATCGGCCTCAGTGTGGGCGGGATCATCGGGGGGTGGTTGATCTATGACGCCCTCTGGCGGACAAAACTCAAGGAGCACAAAGCGATCGCCGTTCCGCTCAGCCTCGCTTTGATCCTATCGGCCGCATGGTTTTACAATCAGTATTTCAATGGCCGCGCCGTCTATCTGCAAATCGGCGCGATGATGGGCTCGTGCATGACTGCGAACGTTTTTTCCCACATCATCCGAAATCAGAAAAAGTTCATGGCATCCCTCCGCGCCGGACTGCCGCACGACCCGAGTTATGGCAAGCAAGCGAAACTCCGCTCCATGCACAATCATTACATCACCTTCCCGGTGCTGTTTCTGATGCTCAGCGCCCATTTTCCACAGCTCACAAGTGCCACGCGGAACGTTCCCATTCTCGGAGTCATCATTGTCTCGCTGGTCATGGTGAAATACCTGATGAACTCGCGCTATTATTTCCGCCAGTGGCTTGTCGCGCTGTTCGGCACTTTGATCGCCGCATGTGCCGCGATTGCCTGCCTTCTATCCACTCCCACCCAACCCACGCCGGGAGCCGCTAGGGTAGATCCCGCCATTCAAGAAGGGGCAAAACTCTTTCTCAGCCAAGGTTGCGCCGCCTGCCACCAAGCTGGCTCTGCTCAACTCGGCCCGAATCTCCAAGGCATTTTCAACTCCACCCAAATTCTAGCAGATAATTCCAAAATCATCGTGGATGAGGCTTACCTTCGCCGCTCTATCAAACAACCCGTTCTCGAAATCGTGAAAGGCTACCCACCCGCGATGCCACCGTTCGCCCACCTGTCGGAAAAACAGATCGAGCAACTCGTCGCCTATCTGAAATCCTTAAAGTAAAACTAACGCTTCTCCGTCCATCGCGGCTGTGAATAGCGGGAGGCCACCAAAGCTGCTAGACACTCCTCTTCCGGCTGGAACTGAAAACTTTCTGGGGACACCGACAAGTAACCTGCTAGGCATTCCGCCCGTTTTTCGGAGACCCGTCCTTCACACACTCCCGCCACCGAACCTTGATGTAAAAGCCCAAGCCGGGTTCGCCGTTGACCGGCACCCGCCAACTTGCGGCCATCCGCATCGATGAGATCATGGCTGACCGGGTTATCAAAACAAAGAGCCACACCCGTTTCCGACTCGCCGCCGCTGAGGTGCGCCGTTAGACCTTCTTCCGCCAGCGCTTTCGCCAAGGCAGTGTGAATCCTGCGGTAGCTTTCCGATCCTCGTGCGGTCGCGAGCGGCTCCGCCTGTGGGACGGTCAGGGTATAAGTCCAATCCGTCCGATGATCGACCATTCCCCCACCCGTCCACCGGCGGACCCACTGCACGCCAGTGATTTTCGCGCGCGCCTCGGCGATTTTTCCGAAGTAACCCACGCTCGCCCAATCTCCCGCCCAGCGATACACGCGCAATATCGGCAGAGTGGCATTTTCCAGAAGCCACTCGTCCACGGCCATTGCCTCGGGACCATCGCGAGCCACTGGATCGACCCACCACCGTAATTTCCGGAAAATTTCCATCCACCGCGATTGTCACTGAGAAAACTGAAAACTGGAAATCGAAAACTCGCTCGCCCTTGCATTCCGCCACCAGCCCGCCACTTTCCTCGCATGTCCATCGCACCGAAGCCAACCAGTGCCCTGCTCATCGTCGGCCACGGATCGACCGAGAATCCGGATTCCTCAACGCCCTATTTTGACCATGCCGACGAGATCCGCCGCCGCGGCCTGTTTGCAGAGGTCCATTGCTGCTTCTGGAAAGAGGAACCATCGATGCGTGAGGCGTTTTACTTGCTGGACTCGGACGATGTTTACGTCGTTCCCGATTTCATCAGCGAAGGCTATTTCACCCAAGAAGTGATTCCGCGCGAACTCGGGCTCACCGGCCCAAGCACCGAAGTGCGGGGAAAAACCTTCCACTACTGCCTACCCGTCGGCGTCCACTCCTCGATGACCGATCTGATCCTCCGCCGTGCAAAAGAAGTGGCCCCGGACATCGATCCCGCGACGACCACCCTGATCATTACCGGCCATGGCACCGGCCTGAATCAAAATTCAACCAAGGCGATCCGCGACCAAGTGGACCAAATCATCGCTTCGGGAGCCGGGTACGCGTCAGTCATCGACGCCTACATGGAAGAGCCGCCGTTCATTGCCGAGTGGGACAAGTTGTCGCATACCCCCAATGTCGTGATTGTGCCATTTTTCATCTCGGATGGTCTGCATTCCTACCAAGACATCCCGGTTCTCATCGGCATTGAAAACGCAGTGGGAGCCGCCGCCAGCCACCGCGAAGTCTTCCGCCACAATCCGCACTACGTCCGAGGAAAGACACTTTATTACACCTCTGCGATTGGTACTGAACGACTGTTGGCAGATGTCATCCTCGACCTAGTTCACGATTTTGATCAACTTCACAAAATACTTTGATCCAATCACTTATCACCATTTTTATACTATTTTCAGTTACAAATGTCCATCGCCATTCAACTCCGCAATCTCCTCCGATCCGGCATTCACCGCATAGGCGAACTAAAGCTTCAAACAGATGTTTATGGCTATCCTTACCTGATTTGCCACACGGCTGATGCAGAACTATCCACCGAGCCCGCGTTCGGTGGCTTGGAGCACCACGAGGGTCCCACAGATGCTCGGGAACTCTCCACTTACGCAGAAGACGGCAGCTATCGTTTTACTAAAGGCCAGGTGAACTTAAAACGGGGTTGGGTGATGACGCTTGAAAACGAAGAGGATTTACGGCTCGCACTGGATCAATTTTACCCAGCTTGTGTTGGACTATTTCTTGCCCAGCAAGGGGGCACTTTGGAGATCGAAACTCTCCGAGATAAGCTGAACCGTCAAACCGGCATGTATCGCTTCGCTCGCTCGATCAGCGACGCGGGTGCTCAGAAACTCATCCAAGAAGTCTGCGGCCCGGCCCACCAATGCGCTAAAAAAATTCTCTGGCAGCTCGATGCGGGAATTCCACTCGATGACAGCGAGGCAAGCCGCTTTAACGGCATTCCCGGAAATTTACCGGAACAAGAGGCGATTCCCCTGCTCTGCCGCGAGGCCTGCAACCACTTCGTCGCCGAGTGTCGCAAAGCCGCCAAGGCTGAATTCGAAGCGAAGTCGGGAAAAGCGTAGCCGCCCGGTCACGCCAACTGCTCATGCAGCACGGCCACCGCGTAATCCCGGTTCATGCGGGCAATGTGATCCACGCTGATTTCCTTCGGACAGGCGGCTTCGCACTCGTATTGATTTGTGCAATTCCCGAAACCTTCGGAATCCATCTGGCGCACCATGGCCAACACGCGCTTATGCCGCTCTGGCTGGCCTTGCGGCAGATGACCTAAGTGAGAAACTTTTGCGGAAACGAACAGCATGGCAGATGAATTTTTGCAGGCAGCCACACAGGCACCACAACCGATGCAGGCGGCGGCATCGAAAGCGGAATCCGCGTTTTGTTTGGAAATTGGGATCGAATTCGCGTCGACGCTGGAACCGGTCCGCACATCGACGTAGCCGCCGGCTGCAACGATTCGATCAAACGCCTCGCGATCCACAATCAAGTCGTTGATCACCGGAAATGAATTCGCACGAAACGGTTCGATCCAAATCGTATCGCCCTCCTTGAATTTCCGCATGTGCACTTGGCAAGTCGTAATCCCCCGCTCTTTGCTGTGCGGCACCCCATTGATCGTCAGCGAGCAACTGCCGCAAATTCCTTCCCGGCAGTCGTGGTCGAATTGGATCGGTGCCTTGCCCTTTTCGATCATGCCTTCATTGACGATATCGAGCATTTCAAGGAACGACGCCTCGGCGGGGATGCCTTTCGCATCGTAGGTTTCGATTTTACCTTGGGCTTTCGGCCCGGATTGCCGCCAAACTTTGAGTGTCAGGTTCATAAGAAATATGATGCGTGTTAAAAATCATCGTGGCCTTGATTGCCCGTCTGCGTCGCGTCTCGAGAATAGTTCTGTTTGTCGCAGGGGCTAGAAGAAAAATTCGGATTCTCGGAGGATTTCTCTGATTTGCTGCGCACCCATTGCGCCGTTCATCCGTCGCTCAGAAAGTTGAGAAAAAAATTCGAAAACCGATTGACCCGCCGTCGGCACCGTGCTTCGTTCCGCGCGTCGCGACATTATTAGGCGGCCCGATTGAGTTTCCCTTTGGGTTTTGGGTTTTTCCCGGGGACTATCGATCGGGCCGCTTTTGTTTTTAGATCGATGAGCGAGATTCAAAGTGCCCGGATCGTCGAATACGGTTAGTTTTCGCCCCAAATCACACCTTAGCCTCTGCGGAGAGCTTCGGGTCCTTGTAGGTGGACTGGATGTAAACTTCACGCAACAACTTGTGTTCGATCTGGCAGGGGCTTTGAGCCATAAGATCGGCACCCTTGTTGTTTTTCGGGAAAGCGATGACTTCCCGAATGCTGTCTTCACCCGCGACTAACATTGCGATGCGATCAAGGCCGAGAGCAAGACCACCATGCGGCGGAGCACCGAAGCGAAAAGCATCAAGAAGGTGACCAAATTTGATCTGCTGTTCTTCTGGGCCGACGCCTAACACGCTGAACATTTTCGATTGAAGATCCTTTTCGTGAATCCGGATCGAGCCACCACCGAGTTCGTAGCCGTTGAGCACGACGTCATAGGCAACTGCTCTAACATTAGCATAATCACCGGCATCCAGCTTTGCGATATCATCGGGATGGGGACGGGTGAATGGATGATGGACGGCAGCCCAGTGGCCAGTTTCCTCGTCATGCGCGAGCAGTGGGAAATCCACCACCCAGAGGAAATTGAATTTCGTGGAATCCTTGTTCAGCTCCATCATCACGGCGCATTCGGAGCGGACCCGGCCAAGGATGGTGCTAACACTTTCACGCGATCCTGCCGCGAAGAAGACAATGTCGCCTTCTGCGAGGTCGAGTTTAGACGCCACGTTTACTTTTTCCGCATCGGTGAAAATTTTCCAAAGCGGGCTCTTATATTCGCCGTTTTCGAGTTTGATGAATGCGAGGTTTTTCACCGGCAGTCCGGCCTGCACAGCGATCTCATTGAGTCGATTCATTTGACCGGTCGTGATGGTGGCGAAGCCCTTCGCATTGATCGCACGCACGACACCGCCGCCATCGAGGATGCTGCGGAAGATCTTAAATTCCGTCGCCGCGAACACGTCTGCGAGGTCGGTGATTTTCATCTCGAAACGGGTGTCCGGTTTGTCAGAGCCGTAGATGTCCATCGCATCCGCATAAGTCATCCGGGGGAATGTCTGGGGCACATCCACGCCGAGGCCTGCCTTGAACATGTTAGCTAACAACCCCTCGACGAGTTTGATGATATCGTCCTGATCCACGAAGCTGGCTTCGATATCGATCTGGGTGAACTCTGGCTGGCGGTCCGCGCGCAGGTCCTCGTCGCGAAAGCAGCGGGCGATTTGGAAATACTTCTCCATCCCAGCCACCATCAGCAATTGCTTGTATTGCTGCGGCGCTTGCGGCAGCGCGTAGAAACGGCCTGGGTTGAGACGGGATGGCACGAGGAAATCGCGCGCGCCTTCGGGAGTCGGGTTCGACAGAATCGGTGTTTCGATTTCAAAAAAACCGGAGTCATCCAAATACCGGCGGGCGGCAGATGTGATCACGCTGCGTTGGCGGATATTCTTGCTCATGCGTGCCCGGCGCAGATCGAGGTAGCGGTATTTCATCCGCATATCTTCGTTAGAAAGTTCTTTATCTAACTGGAACGGCAGCACGTCCGCCTTGTTCACGATCGTCAGTTTTGTCGCGACAATTTCGATCGCGCCGGTATCGATTTTTGCATTCTCCGATCCTTCAAGACGCTTGGAAACGCGCCCCATCACTTGCACCACATCTTCTTCGCGCAGCGTGTGAGACAAGGCCGAAACCTCAGGATTTTCCTCCGGATGGAACACGCATTGGGTCAGCCCCTCGCGATCGCGGAGGTCGATGAAAATGACACCGCCGTGGTCACGGGCGGAATTGACCCAGCCGATGAGCGTAACGGTTTGGTCGATGTGGGATTCGCGGAGTTCGTTGCAATGATGAGTGCGCATGTTGGAAAGATTTTAAGAGTTTCAACCACAGATGGACAGGATGAACGCAGATGGAAGAGATGGGATTAAGAATTGAGAGGAGGAGCTGATCGAGGGGTCAGTGTGACCCGGCGAAACTGCAATTTGGCGTATTTGAAATTAAGGATCAACCCAACCTGAAGACCCGAGGCACGAAGGTAGTTCAACATGCGTCCGACTTCGTGATCCGTGATACGGTCAATGGTTTTCGTATCAACCACAACCTTTCCGAAAACAATAAGATCAGGAATGTATTCTCCGACTTTGGCATCTCGATAAACGATTGGGTAGCGGGCTTGCTGAGTGAAAGGAATATCATGATACCTGAAATCGACGACCAGAGCCTCCTCATAGGGCTTTTCATGGTATCCATGCCCCAGAGTATTTAGAATGGCAAACGCACAGCCGATGATTCGCTCGGTCTCCACCACATGAATCCCATCTCTTCCATCTGCGTCCATCCTGTTAATCTGTGGTTGAATTTCTTCAGGCAAGCAGCGGCCCATCCGGCTGGAGCAGGCGATCGGTTAGCCAGGCGATGGCGGTGGCGGCGTTGCAAGACTCTTCGGTGCGGCTGGAGAGGACTTTGAGCTTGAGCTCGGGATACTCCGGACCGACGACGAGGGCGAAGCGGGCACCACATTTCTCGGCGCTTTGGAATTGCTTCGCGACTTTAGACAAACCTAACGGAAGGTCAGCGGAGATGCCGGCGCGGCGAAGGTTCGTGACGAGCCGAAGTGATTCCGCGCGTTTCGTTTCATCCGCAATGACCACATAAATATCGCAGGCAGCAGCGTTGCGTTGAAGCCAAACTTCCAATTGCATCGCCGTGTGCGTCGTTTCCTCGATCAGGTTGCGAATCACATAATCGCCCATCGCAAATCCCGTGGCGGGCATATCTACCGCTCCATCAGAAATGGTGGAAATAAGAGTATCATAGCGACCACCACCAGCGACGGCACGCATGGATTTTTTCGCATCAAACACTTCGAAAACCACGCCGGTGTAATAAGCCAATCCACGCACAATAGAGAGATCCAGCTCGACAAATTCCGCAAAGCCACGGGCGGTGAGATCTTCGCGAATCGCAAGATAGGCGGCGGAAGCGTTCGCGGGATCGGCGATGAATGCTCGGACGCCGTCGGGGGTGAGTGAAAACGCAGCGAGTTTTTGCTCTAACACGTCGGGTTTCTCGCGCTCAATCTTATCAATGATGCTGAGAAAATCAGGGATGCGATCTTCGGAAATTTTGTTCGCCTCCGCAAAATCAATCCACGCCTTGCGGTCCGACACGCGCACCACAAAATCCCCCGCAACAAAACCGAAGGCTAACATCGTCTCGATCGCCAGAGCGATCAGCTCCGCGTCCGCTGCCGGTCCGCCCTCGCCGAGAATATCCACGTTGAACTGATGGAACTCCCGTCCTCTGCCCTTTTGAGGCTTTTCGTAGCGAAAACATTGGCCGATTTCGAACCATTTCAGCGGCTTCGGGAAATCCCGCTGATGCTGCGCCACGATCCGCGCCAGCGATGCGGTGACTTCCGGCCGTAGGGTTACATCGCGCCCGCCCTGATCCTCGAAGCGGAAAAGCTGCGCGGAGAGCTCGCCACCCGATTTTTTCAAATACAGACCCGTGTCCTCTAAAATGGGCGTTTCATATTCCACATAGCCGCAGCGCCGGGCGACGCCGCGCCAAGTATCGAACAAATAATTGCGAACCGCACATTCACGGGGAGTGAAGTCGCGGAAACCTGGGAGTGCTTGGAAAGTAGGTCCTGCCATGGGCGGGCGGCGAGAATGCACGCCGTTCCCAGCATTTCAAGGTTCTATTGCCACAGCTTTACGCCCCCTCCCCTGCCATTTTAGCATTGGCGCACCATGCGAGGTCACACGGCGGCTTTTTGCAGTAAGCGGAGTTTTTCAAGAGCCTGGCCGCTAGCGATCATTTCGAGGGCGATTTCCATGCCATCGCCCATGTTATCGGCGAGACCGGCACAGGCAATCGCAGCTCCGGCATTCATGGTGACCATGTCTCGCTTCGGCCCGGTTTCCTTACCTGCTAGAATGGCTTCGAGAATCGCGGCATTCACTTTGGCATCTCCGCCTTGGAGCTCTGAGACTTCGGCATGTTTTAATCCGAAATCACGTGGGCGGACTTCCTCGTCCTCCATGTCCTGATAGATACCCGATTTGAAAATACGTGTAGAACCCATCAGGCTGACCTCATCCACTGACCGGCCATCACCGGTCGTGCCGTGGACGACCCATGCACTGTCGCGTCCTAGGCGCTGGAGAATTTCCGCAAAGGCCGGACAAAGATCGCGATTAAAAACGCCGACGAGCTGGCATTGCGGACGAGCCGGATTCAACAAGGGGCCGATGAGATTAAAAATCGTTTTCACCCCGCGACCCGCGAGGGCTTTTCTAACATTGGCGACCGCCTTGAATGCCGGGTGATAGACCGGCGCGAACATGAAGCCCAGACCTGCTTTTTCAACACAGCGTCGGAAGTCATCCGCTGGGAGATCGATGCGAATTCCAAGTGCCTCGAGGACATCCGCACCGCCACTTTTCGAGGTGATGCCGCGGTTCCCGTGCTTTACCACCACGGCTCCCGCAGCGGCAGCGATGAACATGGCAGTGGTGGAAACGTTGAACAAATCGAGTTGATCCCCACCCGTGCCACAGACGTCCAGCGTTGGCCCTTCGAGATCAAGAAGACCGAGATGGGGATCGATGGAGTGCTCAAGAAATGCTTCAACAAAGCCAGCGATTTCGGCAGGAGTCTCGCCCTTGATCGAGAGAGCCTCTAGCAGACGCGCCTTTTTTCCGTCTGCCACCGCTGGGTCGAGCAGAAGGGCCGCAGCCACCTCCACCTCGCGCGGTGAGAGTTCCTGTTTCATTTCAAGGTGATGAATCAAGGCGTCCATGGCATGAGGCTATTTCTTTTTGATTCATAGAGCCAGAACGAACCATGCAAAGTGATACATCCGCCTCGCTCCGAGCTGTTTTCGTATCAACGGCCACTGAGTGTGATTTCAGCCGATTGAGGAAAACGGGGAACGCTTTGGGCGAACTCGAACTGATCACCGAACAGGAGCTCGCCCGTCAATTGAAAATCTGCCGCCGTCAGCTCTACAACTGGCGGGTGGGTGGCCTGATCCCCTACTTCAAAATGGGCAAGGCCGTTCACTTCCGGGTGGCGGATGTGGCAGCGGCGATTGAGCGGATGCGGATTGGATGACCGCAGACTATGCCGCCACGCCCCGGATGAACGTCGCCACGAAATCCACCACCCTCTCAAGCACGCGCCTGCGGGTGGGGCCCCGTTCGAGGATGCCGAGGGGCTTCTGGATCAGGTCGATGATGTCGGGATCTGGGAGCGGCTCCTGGCCCGTGTAAACGTAGCGGTCGATGACCTGCTTCAGCTTGTCCGGGTCGAGTTGTTCTTCCTTTACCAGTAGGTCGAAGGCGACTACGCGCTCCTTTTCCCAGAAGTCCTCGAAGCTATCGGGGATCTCTGCAGAGGAATCCAGCTTCGGCAAATTGTTGTCGATGAACTTCTGAATCAGCTCGCGCTTGCTGCGGAGTTCGATGTCGCTGGCCACGCTGTCGAGAATGAGCTTGCGGATGCCGGCCTGTTCCGCCTCGTCGGCGTCGTAGAGACGGGCGAGCAGGGTGAGGATGTATTGGACGTTGATAACGTCGCGGTGGATCAGCTCCAGTTCGAAGTCCACGTCGGCGAGGATGGAAGCTTTCTCCTTTGTGTTGGCGGTCTTGACCTTGTCGTAGAGGTCCAGATAGGCGCTGCGGTAGTCGGCAAAGCGTTGGGCGGGTAGGGTCAAATCCCCGTCGTCGAACTCGGAGAATGATTCGAGGATGTTCCGCAGGCGCATCAGCTCGCGGAAGATTTTGACGAACTTCAACTCTGCCTCCTCGTCCGGCAGATCCTTGACGCTCCTAACGGTCGGTGTGAGTTGGAGCAATTCCAGAACCACGGCGTTGAATGCTTTGACGTGTTCGTCATACGGCGGCACGAAGATTTCCTCCTTCGCATGGACGTTGGAGAACAGCGAGATCGCCTCGTCCGTGCGCTTCTTTAGGTTGCGGAAGACCACGATGTTCCCTTGGCTCTTCACCTCGTTGATGATGCGGTTCGTGCGGCTGTAGGCCTGCACCAGACCGTGGTAGCGTAGGTTCTTGTCCACGTAGAGCGTGTTCAGCGTCTTGCAGTCGAAGCCGGTGAGAAACATGTTCACCACCAGCAGGATGTCCACCTTCCGCTCCTTCACCTTTTTGGCGATGTCCTGATAGTAGTTGTAAAAACTCTGTGTGTCCTTGGTGGAGAAGTTCGTGGCAAACATCCCGTTGTAGTCGGAAATGAAGCCGTCGAGCTTCTCCCGCGTGTGCGGGTTGCCGCCCTCGCCGCCGATGATCTCGCCGCCTTCGTCCAGGATGCCGTCGGCGTCCTTGTCCTCCTCGTTGCTGGTGTAGCTGAAAATGGTCGCCACCTTCAGCTTGTGCGCTCCCTGCGCCTTCCGCTTGGCGAATAGCTCATAATACTTGATCAGCACATCCACCGAGCTGACACACATCATCGCGGTGAACTCCTTGTTCCTGGTCTTCACCGGATGGTGCTCGATGATGTAATCGGTGATCTTCTCTAACCGCGCCGGCGACTCCATCAGCTCCTTGGTGTCAATCCCCTCCACCTCGATGTCCACCTCCGTGGCAGTGCCCGCCTTGCGCCGGTAGCGGCCCACGTATTCGACCGCGAATTTCAGCACGTTCTCGTCCTTGATCGCATCCGTGATCACATAGCTGTGGAGCTTTTTGTGAAAGAGATCCTTGGTCGTGTGCTTTTTGCCGTCCTTGCTCGACGCGTTCTCGGCGAAAATCGGCGTGCCGGTGAAACCGAACATCTGGTGATTGCGGAAAAACTCCGTAATGCGTCGGTGCGTGTCGCCGAACTGGCTACGGTGGCACTCGTCGAAGATGAAAATGATCCGTTCGTCCCGCAGCTTTTCCATCTGCGCCAGATACTGCGGCTTACTGATAGCGGTGTTGAGCTTTTGCAGGGTGGTGACGATCAGCTTGGTGTCGTCGGTGAACTGCTGGACGAGCTTCTTCGTGTCGTTGGTGCTGTCCACGCTGCCTTTGCTGAAGCCGTTGAACTCTTTGATCGTCTGGTAATCCAGATCCTTCCGGTCCACGCAAAACACCACCTTATACACGCTCGGCAGGCCGGTGATGATCTGCGCCGCTTTGAAGGAGGTGAGCGTCTTGCCGCTGCCGGTGGTGTGCCAGACGTAGCCGTTAGGATCGACCTCCGGCGGATGGATCACCCGTTCCACGATCTCCACGGCGGCGTAGAACTGATACGGCCGCAGCACCATCAGGATCTTGTCCGTCTCGTTGAGCACCGTGTATTTGCCGATCATCCCGCCGAGATGCACCCGGTTCAGAAAGGCTGTGGTGAAGGCGGGCAGCTCGCGGATCGTCTTGTTATCCTCGCTTGCCCAGTAAAATGTCTGCTTGAAGGATTGTTTCCGGGCGTTGGCGTAATACTTCGTGTTCACCCCGTTGGAGATCACGAAGAGCTGGACGAAGTGGAACAGCCCCTGCGCGCTCCAGTAACTATGCTTCTGGTATCGCTGGATCTGGTTAAAAGCCTCTTTCATCTCCAGCCCGCGCCGCTTTAGCTCGATCTGCACCAGCGGCAGGCCGTTGACGAGGATGGTCACGTCGTAGCGGTTCTTGTAGGTGCCGCCATCCATGGCCACCTGCTGCGTCACCTGATAGCGGTTCCGCAGCGGGTTCACCGAGTCGAAGAACTCCAGATAGACCGTGGTTCCATCCTCCTTTGTTAGTTTCATCCGGTCTCGCAGGATTTTGGCTTTTTCGAAGACCCCGGAGCTTTTGGTCAAATGGTTCAGCACCTTGGTGAACTCCGCCGCCGTCAGCGTCAAGCCGTTGAAGGCTTCCAGCTGCGCCTTCAGGTTCGCCAGCATCGTCGCCTCATCCGTCACCGCCGCCCGGGTGTAACCCAGCCCAATGAGCTGAGCCACCAACTGGTCTTCCAGCACTTGCTCCGGCTGGGTCATGGGGTGGAATTGCATTCGAGGGGGTCTTATTTGGTGTTGATTTCCCTTAATGGGTCTGAATTTCCCTTAGCGGGTGATTTGGGGGCGGCCTATCTCCTAACCAGATGGTTTTCAATAAGTTTTGAAGTTCCCTTAATCGAGGTTCATTTGTTCTTAAATCGGTAGATGGCGTTCTTATCGCGCAAGCGCTCACTCACCCGCTCGACAATATCGAGCTTTTCTAGGCCTTTCAGGTTATTCTTGATGGACTTCTCGCCTACGGCAACGACGGCAGCGAGTGAATCCAACGTCGCCTCGAAATTCTCGAAAAGATGATCGACCAGCGACTTCTGTGTGGGAGTGAAGTCCTTCCAATGGTCTTCAATTGCACGAAGCACGTCCGCATGAATCGTCTCCTTGTGGTTCGTCACCTTATTTTGCAGCGTCAGCGTGACGGTGTCGTTGACATCGGTGTAAACCGGGTCCGCCAGCATCGACTGGTGCATGGCGCTGAAAATCCGGGGGACGCCCTCGTTGAGCTCACGGACGTAGCCCATCTCCGAAAGCACGCGGGCGATGCGCGGGTTCCGTGAATAGCGCTCCTTCATGATCGTTTCCACCGTGACCTGCGCCGGCAGCGGGCCACTGTTGGAAATTTCCAACCGGTCATCGAAGTGTTTGATGTAGATCGAGTTCCCTTGCAGGTTGTAGGAGCGGTGACAAATGGCGTTCACGATGCCCTCCAGCCAGGCCTCTTTCGGATATTCCGGGATGCGTTGGAATTTGCCTTCCTTCATGTCCAGATAGTAATAGTCGCGCAGTGTGGCGTGGACGAAGCGGTCCAGCAACTCGATGAGGCGCGGTAGGCATTCCTCGAATCGCTCGTCCTTGATCACGTTGAAATCCTGGCCGGATCTGCGTTCGCTTCCGGTGTAGCGCACGTAGCGCACGAGGGCATTCGGGATGTATTTGCTCGGATCTTCGGCAAACAGGAGAATCGCCGCATTCTTGTAAATCACTCCGTCATGCTTCCTCACTGCGAGATTACGGCGGATGGCGAGATCCTCGAAACTGCCCTCGAAGCGCATTTGCTCCCGATAGTATTCACACACCGACTTCCTCAGGTCCGCAGGATCGAAGTCCGGGCGCAACTCGTCTTCAAACGCGCGGATTGGCTTGTGGTATTCCAGTTTCCGGACTTCCTCGCGGCTGAGCGGCCCCTTGTTGCTGTCCGCCACCCGCAGGAACACATCCTCATTGTCCTTCCGGTGAAACAAGCGCTCGTGATCCTGCTCCACGTGATAGAGAAAGATCAGCTCGCCGTCCGGCAGCGTGATTTCCTCCAGCAGCACGTTCGCCGGCGGGTGGATGAAATCGTTGATGATCTTGCGATAGGCATCCAGCTTCTCCGGGCCGAGCTGGGCCAGATCTTCCGCTTCGCCAGATTCGGCGAAACCGAATGCGATCACGCCGCCGCTGGCATTGAGCATGCCGATGATCTCATTCGCCAGCTTCGAGGCCTTGGTGTCACGGCCCTTGCGCTCGAAGTATTGATTCTCCACGCCCTTGCGGATGCCTTCGAGCGTGAGACTGGAGTTGTGAATGGAGAACGCACTCATACAAACATCTGCTGGAGCAGCCCTTTCTTGAAGGCTTGGGTGTGGCGGATCTGGGAAGAAACGCTTTCGATCTTGCGGTCCAGCGCGGTGAGGAAATTGGCGATCTTGGTTTGTTCTGGGACACTCGGAACCAACATCTCAATTGTGAGCATGTCGCCTTTGTTCAGCTTCGCACGAGACGAACCGTTGATGTATTGGCGAATGTCTTTGTGAACGAGCGAATAGAAAAGGAAGTCGGGCGTCATCATCTTCCGCTTAGCTCGAAGAATGTGCGCATGATTGTTGACCCATGCTTTGCCACATATCCGCTGTGCGATGGGCCGCGTAGCGAACTTATCGAAATTGCCACCATCTTCAGCTAGAAGCGTTAAATTTTCGTCGAAGATAAAGTCATTCACATAGCCCTGAATTCCGTTTGCCCCGTAGTATGGGATGTCGCCTTTCATCTTCTCGCGTTCCGCACCGTTCACAGGACGACGAAGGTTGTCTAAGCATTGAGCTACCTCATCGACCGTCTGCTCCTCCCATCCGGGAAAGTCATTGCCGTGGTCGTCTTTGAAGCGGAGGGCTTGGGTGAAGAGTTGTTGCATCACGCCCTTCTTGTAGTCCTCCAGCAGGGCTTTCTTTTGGCTCAGTTGCCCAATCCGCCCATCCACCGCCGTCAGGAATTCCGCGATCTTCTGTTGCTCGGGGAGCGTCGTAAGTTGGACCTGAATTTTGTTCAGGCCATTGATTGGGATTTCTTTGAGCGCGGAGCCGTTGACTTGCTTGAGGAACTCCATCTTTCCGTCGTCGGAGCGCAATGCCCAAACCATAAATACTGAGTCAACGACAGAACCTTTCGGTGCAACTCTAGCAATTCCTCTGGTGAGGTTTGACCCCTCAAGGCTCTTGGGAACAAGTGCTAAGAGACCGATTTCACCTCTCAAGGCGATCATGATTTCACCTTCAACGAGGATTGTCCGCCTATAAGACCTACTAATTTCTTCTGTGGTCGTTATTAGCTCTGATATAATGATTTTAGGCTTCGTCAGGTCGACGACACGGACACATTTCACGCCACCCAAAATAGATTCGCCTGTCTGAACAATTCCGTATGTAACGGATTTCTCGGTCAAGTCTTGTAGCGGCTTCTTCCACCAATCTCCATCAAACCCTGGAAACCTTAGTTCCGGCGCTGTTTTCGGTTTGGTCGTCATGGGGCCACCTCCAGGCGTTGGGAGTTAGGCCGCCCTTTCAGGGCTTGGGGTTTCGGGTGGGTGTTGATCCCAGGGCGTTGCCCTGGGCTGCGATAGGGCGCGCCGTTGGCGCTAAGAGCCGTCTCGCCGTTGGCGCTAAAAACCAAGATGCCGTTGACGTTTGTGGCCGTGACTCTTCCGCCCCATGGGGGCAAACTACCGTAGCCCAGGGCATCGCCCTGGGTTTGCTCCGCCCCCGATGCCAAAGCCCTGAAAGGGCGACCTATTGTAGCGATGAGCAACGCCCCGAATTCAATCCCACACATAACGTTCATCATATTGAATTTTGTGTTTCTCCAAAAATCCCCGGTATTCCTCCTGGAAGGTCTTCACGCGGTGATGCTCCTCCTGGTTTTGGATATAATTCGCCACCTTGGGCACGTTGGATTCGCTCACGGAAAACCCGCCGTATCCCGCCTGCCAGGAGAATTTTGAAAATGATGCGCCCTGTGTTTTGATCCACTTGGAGGACGATTTTTTCACGTCCTCCACCACCTGTGCCAGCGTCACGGTGCGGCCCATGTTGAACAGGATATGCACATGGTCTTCCACCGAGTTGATGAGAACTGCTGGGGAGTTCAAATTTGCCAGCACCGTAGCCATATAGGCGTGGAGGTCAGGGCGGACCTCTTTTACCAGAAATGGGAAACGTTCCTTCGTGCTGAAAATCAGATGGATATAGATGTTAGCGAGGGATTGCGGCATGGATTTAGGCCGCCCTTTCAGGGCTTTGGATTGGATGTTGGATGATTCCCAGGGCGACGCCCTGGGCTACGATAGACTGCACCTTTGGTGCGTAGAAGTCGCACTGGAGCACGTCTATGAGAGGAATGATCCGCTGAAATCAGGACGTCGGCGGTGACTTCGGCGGGGCTTTGGATGATAGCAAGGTCGTCTTTCATGGTCAAAACGGTGCTTTGATTCCCAATTCCTCACAAAACCCCGCGATTACTTTGTCAGTGTCGCCCATTTCTTTTTCCACGGCTGTGAGCTTTTCCGCGACTTCATCCAAATCCACAGATTCCTCGGCATCGAAGGTATCGACGTAGCGCGGGATGTTAAGGTTGTAGTCGTTTTCCATGACCTCGCTGCGGTCGGCGACATGGCTGAACTTGGCGATGCTCTCGCGTTTCCGATAGGTGCTGACGATGCGCTCGATGTCCTCGGGGCGGAGATAGTTTTGATTGCCCACTTTTTCAAAGCCCTGACTGGCGTCGATGAAGAGGATATCGTCGGGGTTCTTGCGCTGCTTTTTCAGCACGAGGATGCAGGTGGGGATGCCGGTGCCGAAGAAGATGTTGGCCGGGAGGCCGATGACGGCGTCGAGGTAGTTGCAATCCTCGATGAGGTATTTCCGGATGTGACCTTCCGCGCCGCCACGGAACAAGACGCCGTGCGGCAGGACGCAGGCCATGGTGGCACCGGGGGCCAGGTGATGGACCATGTGTTGGACGAAGGCGAAGTCGGCCTTGGTTTTCGGCGCGAGCCGGCCGTAGGGCGAGAAGCGGTCGTCGTTTTCTAGGATGGGACTGGCGGACCAGTTGGCGGAGAAGGGCGGATTGGCGACGATGGCCTCGAAGCGCAGGTCGGCATGCTCGGGCGCGGGATGCTCGAGGGTGTCCTCGTTTTTCAGGTCGAAGCGCTGGTAGTGGACGCCGTGCAGGATCATGTTCATGCGGGCGAGGTTGTAGGTGGTGGGGTTCATTTCCTGCCCGTAGAAGCTGCCGACGTCGTCCACCTCCTTTGCCACGCGCAGCAGCAAGGAGCCGGAGCCGCAGGTGGGATCATACACGCTTTTGAGCTTCTTTTTCCCGGTGGTGACGATCTTGGCGAGGATGGTGCTGACTTCCTGTGGGGTGTAGAACTCGCCCGCCTTTTTCCCCGCGCCGCTGGCGAACTGGCCGATGAGGTATTCATAGGCATCGCCCAGCACGTCGGTCTCGGTATCGGCGAGGCGGAAGTCGATCTTGTCGAGGTGGGCGAGCACCTTGGCGATGAGTTCGTTTTTCTGGCTCTCGGTTTTCCCGAGCTTGGACGAGCCGAGATCGAGATCCTCGAACAGGCCCTCGAAGTCGTCTTCGCTGGCGTGCCCCATGGTGCTGGCCTCGATGTGCTTGAGCACGGCGGTGAGGTCTTCGAGGATGAAATTGTCCGTCTTACGCGCGCCCTTTTCCGCGATCTTATGGAAGAGCTCGGACGGCTTTAGGAAATAGCCGAGGCGCTCGATGGCTTCCTCTTGGATGGCGGCGAGCAATTCCCGGCCCTTTTTCGTGGTTTCATCGATGAAGTCGAACTGGATGCCGTCGTGCTTCAGGATCTCGTCGGCGAACAGGTGCATTCGCTCGGAGAGGTATTTGTAGAAGATGAAGCCGAGGATGTAATCGCGGAACTCATCCGCGCCCATCTTGCCGCGTAGGGTGTTGGCGATGTTCCAGAGCTGGGCTTGGAGTTGTTTCTTGGTGTCGTCGGACATGCGTTGGGAGATAAGGGCGAAAAATATGGCAGGATCTTACGAAATAGGTTGGGGCAAATGCGGGGTGTCCCTCTGAAATCGGGGTGATTTTTTCTACCACGATGAACCGCGGGTGGCCGTTTAGGTCAAAATCCGGGCGGCCATGGACCTGAACTCTCTTTTTCACGTGTGATTTCGCAATTTGCTCGTGCTCGGCACCATACTGGCACCTCACAGAACGAATCTCACAATGGTCGATGGAGCGGAGTTCGCACCGCATAGTTTCGTAATCCACGGCCATCAGATTGCCTATCACGTCAGCCTCGATCTGATGTGGATTCAGATCGACCGTGGCGTCAAACAATGCCCGCCCAAGACGATCCACGCCCTCTCCGCCGGAGCGACTCAGCTCGTAGGCGTAATACTTCGCGTGATAAGGCGTCATCTGAGGTGCAGTGCCAGCATTTGGGTCAATAGATCAGAATCGAATCGGCTACGGCTAGAAAAGCGGGATGTCCGCTAGGCGGGAAGGAGAAAGAGTGAATATCTGCTACTGTCACGGGTTGCGGAAACAGAGTGAGTTGCCCTCAGCAGACCCGGCATCGCCAGAGTCCACGCCTGCACCTCTGAAACTCCTCCATCTCTGAGGCTGCGGGGCATCAGAGGATCAGCGCCATCGCGGCAGTGGTGTTCAGAAAGCGGGCATCCGGGGTGATACCCACCCGCCCAAGATCAAGGCGATCTGAATCAAAGCAGGTGCCGATGGTCGGGTCATCGATGTGGGTGCGGTGGGTGTGCCAGCAGCAGGCAGTGACGAGCTGTTCAAGAGCGGCCGTTTCAAGTTCAGGGAATTCGCGTTGGTGGAGGTCGAAAGCCAACGCAGCTCCACGTGCACCATGCCCAGGGTCGCCGTATTCGTTTTCCCGGCGGGAATCGTGGAACAGGGCAAAGAGCCGGATTACGTCGGTATCCACTCCAGGCGTCAGCGAGGCAATTTCCAAGGCGAAAGCTTCGACGCGCTTCCAGTGAGACGGGCCGTGCACCGAATCAGCGCCGAGGGAAAAGCCTTGAGGGACGATGGTCCACAGGCGTTCAAAATTGATGCCGCGAGGTGAAGGAGGAGGATGCATGGTGATTTTAACGGATGATCAAAAATTTTGGTAACACGAGGGGTAGGTCAAATGGGGGGACACTCTCCAGATTTGTGAAAAAAATCTGCCACCGGGACCGACGTTGCACTGTAACCGCTTTGGTTGAATGTTTTCAAGCGACAACCCAGCGCAGAACCGATGAAACTGCTGCTTGGAATCCTTGTCGTCACTACGGCATTTACCACCCTGTCTTTGCGTGCGTGGGGTGCCGCCGGTCGCAAATAAGGGGGAGCCTCCACTTAAGGACACAAAAAAGGAGAGCTTAGCAAATCCCTAAAATGTTGACAACCAATATGGTGCGCACGACAGGACTCGAACCTGAACAGGGTTGCCCCCACTAGAACCTGAATCTAGCGCGTCTACCAATTCCGCCACGCGCGCACTGAAACGACCTTGCAGCCGGGCGGCAAAACAGCATGCAGCCTGGAGGATTGCAATCTCGTTTTCATAAAGTTTTAGCGTGCCGCGCCGCTGGGAGACGATCGGCCCGTTTTCGGCGTTGCCAAATGGGCTTCCACTCAACCAACCTCAACCCATGCAGAAGGCTACACCGGTGATTCTCGTCCTCATTCTCGCGGCAACAGCGACCCTTTTTTCCGTGCGCTCCAAGCGGAATCCCCTCCCCGCTGAGCTACCCGTCACGAAACCAGTCGTAATTGCCAAAGCCCAGGGGCCGGAAAAACCCGCGCCTTTGGTTGAAATCGCCCGCCCCACTGTAAAAGTCACCCCTCGCCCATGGCCCCAAGCATCCTCCGACATCCCTCCGGACGCGAAGGCGACTTTCGGCACTTTGGACAACGGTCTCCGCTACATCATCTATCCGAATAGCGAGCCCCCGAAGCGGGTGTCATTGCGGCTCCACATTGCCACCGGTTCTCTCATGGAAGCCGATGACCAACAAGGCCTCGCCCATTTTATTGAACACATGGTTTTCAACGGCACGAAAAATTTCAAAGCCGACGAACTCGTCCCCATTATGCAGCGCATGCAAATCGCATTTGGCGCGGATGTGAATGCCCACACATCGTTTGATGAAACCGCTTACATGTTAGACATCCCAGACCTCTCCGAAGATGCGATGAAACTCGGATTCACCGTGATGCGGGACTATGCCGACGGAGCGTTACTTGCCGCCTCGGAAATCGATAAAGAACGCGGGGTCATCCTCTCAGAAAAAGTTAGCCGCGATACCGTGGGCAGCCGCATTATGGAGCAGCAGTTTGCAAAAATCGTGCCGGGCTCTCTACTCCCGCGACGTTTCCCGATTGGTAAAGAAGATGTCATTAAGACCGCCCAACGTGAACGTTTTGTCGATTATTATAACCATTTCTACACGCCCCAGCGGATGACGTTCATCGTGGTGGGAGACATCGATTCCAAGAATATCCAAGGGCAGATCGAGAAATATTTCGCCTCGATGACCAGCCAGACTCAGCCAGTCACGAACCCCGACCTAGGGCCTATCAAACAACCCGAGGGCCTCGAAACCTCCGTCTTCGCCGACAAGGAATTATCCTCCACCGAGGTTTCTCTCACTCTCGTCCGCCCCCTCAAGGAGAAGCCAGACACCGTGGCGACCCGCCTCGAAAACATGACGTTGGACATGGCAAATTCCATCCTGAGTCGTCGCTTGGAGCGGCTTTCAAAAGTGGAAGGTTCCGCGATCGCTGGGGGTTCCGCATCGAAAAACGAGCTCTTTAACTACCTCGAACTCGGATCCATTGATATTACCGCTGCCGACGATCGGTGGAAGGAAGTGGTGCCAGTCCTCGAACAAGAGTTTCGGCGCGCCATCGAGCATGGCTTTTCCGAGGCCGAACTCGCCGAGGCAAAATCTAACCAGCTCAACGCCTATGAGCAGCAGTTTAAACAAAAGGCCACACGAAAGTCCGAAGTCATCGCCACCGCGCTTGCCGACGCCTGCAACGAGCAGTCCGTCTTTTCCGATCCCGCCACGGATCTCGAAATTGCCCAAAAAGCCCTCGCCTCCATTACCCTCGAGTCCTGCCATAAGACGTTCAAATCCTTCTGGGATGCACCCGGTTTTCATCTAATCCTTACCACCAAGGAAAAGCCGGACAACGCGGAAGGCGACCTCGCCGCCCTGTTTGAAGACTCGCGCGGGAAACCGGTCGAGCCACCTACCACCCGCGCACTCCAAGTGTTCGATTACTCAAATTTTGGCAAACCCGGCAGTGTCGCTTCCCGCAAAGAAATCACCGACCTCGGTATCACCCAGTTGGTCCTATCTAACCACGTCCACCTCAATCTCAAAGCAACCGACTTTGAAAAAGGCAAAATTCGAATGAGCGCCCGCATCGGCTCCGGTAAACTCAGCGAGCCCAAGGATAAGCCAATGCTCGATGCATTCGCCACTGCGGTCTTCGAAGGCGGCGGTATCGGTAAACACTCTAACGACGATCTCCAACAACTGCTAGCTGGTAAAAACGTTAGCGCCACACTCACCATTGGCGAAGACGCTTTTACACTCAGCGGTGCCACCACCCCGGCTGACTTTTTGCTCCAGACCCAGCTCATGTGCGCCACTCTAACGGACCCGGGTTACCGAGAGGAAGGGCTCTGGCAGTTTCGAAAGGCTGTGCCAATGATGTATCAGCAGCTCCAGCACACGCCGGCAGGTCCCCAGCAGGAAATGGAAGCTTGGCTCTATGGTGGCGATTCCCGATTCACCATCGCACCTATCGAAAAACTCTCATCCTACACCATCGCGGATGCGAAAAAATGGCTCACACCTGAATTGGCGAGGGGCTACATGGAACTCACTATCGTCGGCGATTTTGAAATTGAAGCCATCCTTCCGAATCTATTATCTACCTTCGGCGCTTTGCCACCGCGGTTGCTCGCACCACCGGTTCTAACCACCGCCCGCAAGATTCAATTTCCTGAACCACCCGCTGAGAAGACCTTCACCTACGACTCGAAAATCGCTCAAGCCAGTGCCGTCGCTATTTGGAAGGCGCCTAGTGTTCGCGGAAATCAGAAACTCTTCCGCAGATTCAATATCCTCGCTGATATCTATGGTGACCGCCTTCGTGAGGAAATCCGCGAGAAGCTCGGCGCGTCTTACAGTCCGAATGCCGGCGCCGCTGGTTCTGATGCATTTGAGGGCATCGGCTATGTCATAGGCGAGAGCGTCGGCAAACCCGAGGATCTGGCACTTCTCCTCAAAACCATGCGCGACCTCGCTGATGAATTCGCCAAAACAGGAGCCACTGCGGATGAACTTGACCGAGCCCTCGAGCCCACCTTTGGTCAACTCACCAAATCCCTGCGGGATAACAAATATTGGCTCACCACGGTCATGAGCCAATGCCAACTTGATCCCAAGCGCCTCGATCTCGCTCGCACCCGCGACGCCGACTACCACTCGATCACTCTGGAAGAAATTAACGCCCTCGCAAAAAAGTATATGGTCGCCGAAAACGCCCTGCTTATTTCGATAAAACCCGTGAACTGAATCGGTCCGGAGCTCGCGATCATTTGGGATTCTCCTCATTTCCCCATGCGAATCGCCATCGTTCACTATCACCTCGCGCCAGGCGGTGTGACCTCGGTGATCGAGGCTGCCTCACAAGCACTGTCCTCAGCCGGGGTTCAGTTAGTTATTCTAACGGGTGACTGTAGTGTCTCGCCCCAGTCCGTTGCTCTCGCGTCTCGCCCGAAGCACCGTCAGGTTGAAGGCTTGGGATATCTTAAAAAACCCGGCAATTTCACGGCAGATTCACTCCTAACATCCCTCCGCGCTGCCGCCACTGCGGCCCTCGGCGCACCACCTGATCTCTGGCATTTTCACAATCACTCGCTCGGAAAAAATTGCCTGATCGCGGACGTCGTCGCCCGCCTAGCAGAGGAACAGGAACGGATCGTCCTTCAAATCCACGACCTCGTGGAAAGCGGACGCCCGCAGAACTATCCGCTCATCGCGCACAGCCAAAAAATCTACCCCTTTGCCGCCCGCATTCATTATGCGTTGCTCAACGCCCGCGATCTAGAGATTTTCACCACTGCCGGACTCCCTCAGAAAAACGCTAGCATCCTAGCAAACCCGGTCCCTTTGACCGCCGAACACGCGCGAAATAAAGTTTCACCTGAGCGACCCATCCTCTTCGCCCCGATCCGTGGTATCCGCCGCAAGAATCTTGGGGAATTGGTCCTCCTTTCCTCGTTGGCACCTGTCGGCGCGCGGTTCGCTATCAGCCGTGCACCGCAGAATCCCGATGCGCTGCCCATTCACGATCACTGGCGAAAGTTTGCTAGAAAACATCAACTGCCTATCGAGTTTGATGTGGTCGATCACTTCTCTCCCGCCGTCGGTGCCTCCTCAGCTTTCGAGGATTGGGTTGAACACGCCACTCATTTCGTTAGCACGTCCGTAGCCGAAGGATTTGGTTTAACTTTCCTCGAATCGGTCGCTCACGGTAAACCTCTTATCGGCAGAAACCTCTTCCATCTAGCAGCCGAACATGCCCAAAATGGCATTCGATGCGGTCGGCTTTATGAGCAGATTCTCATTCCTATCGATTGGATTGATTCCTCGATTTTTGCTGGCTACCTCACTACCACGCTTGAGCGAAACTACCGCTTCTATCAACGACCGCTTTCTAACGATATTATAACCGCCACGTATAACGCTCTCGTTTACGACAGCTATCTGGATTTCGGAAATCTCCCCGAACCACTCCAACAAGGCGTCATCGAGAGACTGATAGAAAAAACCAATCGGCAAATTCCCCTCGTCGAAGCGAACGGCATCACCCTCCCTCTGGAAGAATGGCTCGCCCAAGTCATCGCAAAAAACACTCCCACGGCCACGCCAAACCTACTTACCCCCTATTCTCTGGGTGAATATGAAAAAAATCTGACCACCCTCTATCAAAATCTTTCAATCCAGCCCGCCTCCCCCGTCATCTACCTCCCCGCTGCTGAGATCCTCACGGCCCATCTCACCCCGCAGTCTTTCCATTTCCTACTCTCCGCGCTAGAACCTGCCCGGATACCCGTAAAGTTTCGCGCGGTCATTTTCGATATCTACGGCACCCTCCTCATCGCACCAGCCGGTGGAGTAAAACCCGATCCCCTCAACGATCCAATTCTACGCGAAATCCTGCGAAGTTTCGGTCACGAGCCGCCGTCATCTCCTAGCACTTCACTTCACGCCGCCATCGTTCGCCACCATGCTGCCGCCCAAGTGGCGTTTCCTGAGGTTGATCTCTGCGCTCTTTGGCGCACAATTCTATCACTTGAAGCAGATGCCGAAATCGTTCCACTTGTTGAAGAGCTCGAAGCCGCATGGCACCCTGCCCGACCCATGCCCGGTGCGGAAAAATTCATTCAAAGAATCGCACGCACCGGCATTTCGTTGGGACTTCTCTCTAACGCTCAGTGCAACACCCTCTCTTCCCTTGGCAGCATCTCCCACCTTTTTGCGCCGGAGCTCAGCCTCCTTTCCTATCAGCACGGCATCGCCAAGCCCGCGCCAGAGCTTTTCCAGGTTCTAACCGACCGCCTCGCAGGCAGAAAGATAAGCCCTGCGGAAACTCTCTTTGTCGGGAACGATCCCCTTCACGACATTGTTCCCGCTGCGAATGCGGGATTCCACACCGCGCTCTTTACCGGCCACCCGGATTCGCTGCGGCCGGGCACTTGTTCTCCGGATTTCACCTTCCAAACTTGGGCTGAACTCCACACGCTTTTCTAACGGAATCCGGATCTGAATTTCTCTGAAAAACACGATGAATATCCTAGACCTAACATGGAAACCCATTTTTCTCAAACTCCTTCGTGAACATACCGGATTCGATGCGGCTCACGATTTGGAACATTTACGCCGGGTAGTGACCAACGCCCGGCGGCTCACTCATGAAGAAGGCGCGGACTGGACGATCGTGATGCCTGCTGCGTGGCTGCACGATTGTGTCATCGTGCCGAAATCCTCCCCAGATCGCGCCCGCGCATCGCAGCTTGCTGCGGCTCAGGCGGTGACTTGGCTTGCAGACAATAATTGGCCGCATGGCAAATTGGATGAAATCGCACATGCCATCGAAGCGCACAGTTTCTCCGCAGGGATCACGCCCTGCTCGTTAGAGGCGCGAGTGCTTCAGGATGCAGATCGGTTGGATGCGTTAGGCGCGGTTGGCTTGGCGCGAACGCTGATGTTAGGGGCAGAAATGAAGCGGGATTTTTACGATGTGAATGATCCCTTCTGTCACACTCGCAGGGCCGATGACTCCGTCTACACTCTCGATCATCTCTATTGCAAGCTTCTCAAACTGGAAGAAACGATGCAGACGGAATCTGGTAGAAACGAGGCAAAGCAGCGGACGGTCTTTCTCCGCCAATTTCTCGAACAAATGGAACGAGAGGTCACCGCTGAATCCAACCGCGGGTAATATCATAAACGTACCAGTCCTCGAGTTTTTTGCGCGCCCATGGGGTTTTTCGTAAGAATGTTAGACTGGATTTGATTGAGGGATCAAACATGAAACAGCGGATCGGAATTTGCCTGCTCATTTCCTCCCAGCCATGGCGGTCCACGACCGCGCGGAGTACCAATTCCAAAGTAATGCCGTGCAGGGGATCATTCGGATGTGAGGAAGGCTGTGTCACGTGGGTGGAAAGTTGGCGATTTCTGGTTGATGAGTCGAGACAATCAAGTGTCACGCAAAAGAAGCCGAGGCATAGATACCTCAGCTTCATGATTCGCAATCCGGCTCGGGCAGATTACATTTTCTTTGGCATCGCGACCATGAACGCGCAGTCTTTGCCTTTGTCATCCACATAAGTGACTTCGGTGTGGGTGGGCGCATCGTTGCGTGCCCGCTTGATCACTACTTTACTCACCTGCTTGCAAGATGGACAAGTGACAGAACCGCCTTCCTTGCACATCGCCATCGCTTGTTCCTCTGACTTGATAGAAACTACCGAGATCGACTTGCAGGTATTACAAACGTAGCCGATGCTCATCCCCGGCTTGAGCTCCGTGAATTGGGACTGCTTGCCAAGTGTCTCCCAATGCTGCGGACCGGGACCGGCACTGGCGATGGACGCGAAGGCGCCGAACGCAATGATAGAGGACAGGACGCGGATGGTGTTTAATAGTGTTTTCATGATATAATGTTTTCTTGTTTAATGTGTGAAAAACGGGGCTAAATAATTGTGGCTCCGTGTTGAATGGGAGTGTCCCACTCTCCATTTATTCCAAAGATTTTTCTAAAACCAAAATCCTGCACTCTCCTTGTTACCTTGCACGAGTCGAGTATCCCAGCAACCATCGTGCATGCACCGTGAGGATTTGCCACTGGACCGACAGCTCAGACAAGAAATTCTTTTTGCACGGGAACGGGTTTATCGCTTCGGAAAGTCGACGCCACTGGAGCGGCTGGAGCTGCCCGGACCCGGTCCAGAAGTTTGGATCAAGCGTGAGGACCTTTCGCCAATCAAAGCCTATAAATGGCGGGGTGCCTGCAACCGAATGGCCATCCTAACGCCTGCCGAAATAAAGCGTGGCGTGGTCACTGCGTCCGCCGGAAATCACGCGCAGGGCGTGGCACTCGCTGCCCGCACGCTTGGCATCAAGGCACGCATCTATATGCCGCGCTCAACGCCGAAAGTAAAACAAGCTGCAGTCTCCCACCATGGCAGTGAGTTCGTGGAAATCTATCTAGCAGGTGATAGTTATGACGATGCGGTTGCTGCCGCCCGGGCCGATGAAACCGCTAGCGGCGCAGTTTACATTCATGCCTATGACGATCTGAAAGTGATGGCGGGCCAAGGCACGCTCGCCGACGAAGTTGTTCTATCAGGACGTGGCCCGTTCGACGCCGCCTATCTACAAATCGGCGGCGGAGGTATGGCGGCGGGAGTTTCCACCTGGTTAAAAACCTACTGGCCAGACATCAAATGCATCGGCGTGGAAGGAGTGGGCCAGGCATCGATGAAAGCCGCCCTCGAGGTAGGAAATCCCGTGGCACTTGAACATGTCGATTTATTCTGCGACGGAACAGCCGTTAGGAAAGCCGGTAATTTGCCATTTGAAATTTGCAAGAACACGCTGAGTCAAATCGAAACGGTGACCAACGCTGAAGTCAGCACTGCAATGCGCGTCCTCTGGGAAGGCTTGCGCTGCATTTCCGAGCCATCCGGCGCGATGGGCCTCGCAGCGGTTTTGAAAAATCGAGAGAATTTGATTGGAAAACGGGTGCTCGTGGTGCTTTGCGGCGCGAACATCGATTTTCTCCAACTCGGATTGATCGCCCAATCCCTTGGAGATGGGGCAAAAACCAGCCGCACCTTGCGCGTTCGGATTCCAGAGCGTGCGGGAGCGATGTTAGAATTGTTAGATTCCTGTTTCGAAGGACTGAACATCGCAGATTTCCAATACGGCAAGACCGATACAGAATTCGCCTGGCCCGCCTTCACGATCCATACAAAGGATGCCACCGTGCTGGAAGCTTTGCCGGAAAAACTCAATCGGCTCGACTTCGCATGGGAAGACCTAACAGATGCGGTGGACATCGCCTTTCGCGCAATCCCCCTTCGCGGTGATTTGTTACGGAATCCGGCGTTTTTTCGGTTAGATTTTTACGAGCGCCCGGGTGCGCTGCATGACTTCCTCGACCAACGCATCCGCGGCAATGCTAGCCTCTGTTATTTTAACTACCGCCAATCCGGCGAACGCATCGGTAGAGCATTGATCGGGCTGGATTTCCCATCCCAATACGAACGCGACGCGCTTTTGATGACCATCCCAAGCCATGGAGATGGCTATCGACTTTGTGAAGTGGTGGATGAAGCGACCCGAAGAAGACTGGTGGGATATTAGAACGTTTCTGAAGCGTGAGTCCACTTCCGCTGCAACGTAGGACCAAAGTGACCCGCTACTTCTCCGCCAACGCGATGCGATCACTCACAAAACCAGTGGACCGTAAAACTCGAAATGGCAAATGGATAGAAGGCGAAGCATTCAAGGGGAGCACACGCGCCATCCAGCAAAATTCATTTTACAGACCGAGTTGTTTGGACTTTTTTGTTAGCCAGCCTAGTTCGATGGCCTGCTGACCGATTTTGCGTGAAGTTGGGCGCGTTCGCGTTCGAAATCCTCGGTTTCGGCCTTGCCCGCACCGGGGCCGAAGACGCTCGCGGCTCCTTCTACCATCGTTTTCTTCCACTCGGAGACCTGCACCGGGTGGATGTCGAATTCCTTGGCGATCTGTTGGATGCTTTAAGCTCCCTTGAGCGCCTCAAGCGCCACGCTGGCCTTGAATTCAGGGTCGTGTCCTCTTCGTTTGACTTTCATTTTGTGTATATTCGATTCGGTTTTAATGCCGCTCCCACACACCAAAATCATCTCTTACCCCCTGGCCCAATTTTCTGGGGCCGCTTCAGTAATGGATGAAATGGTGTATTCATGCCAGTGAGATTGTAGCGTGCCTTTCGAGCGTCGCCAGTCACTGCCTACCCCTCTAATCTTGATAGGCATCTTCATTTGAGTCTCGTGAGGAATACTGCAATTGAACCATTGGAATACTGGACACCATTGGCGGTAAAGACAAGGTCCCATTGATCTTCGATCTTGCCATCAGTCAGACGGACACCCTTGGCTTGATCTGTATGAATGTAGGGAAGATCTCGTGGTGCATTAGGATTTCTTGGGCCGGCTTCTTCACCTGCGATGAAATGCAAGTCGTATCAGTGATTTACTAACAATGAAAACGAACTTAGGCGCGACACGCACACTCAAGAACGACAGAAACTGCTAGATGTTATCGCCCGCCAAGCCGCCGAGGGCGATGGATTATCGAACACGTCCAAGGAATCACAAAGACTGACCCCGAAGATACCTAACTTTTTACTCTGCCCCTCTCAACAACTCTGGCGCGCGATTCCCATGAAACTAAAAACCGCAAGCCAGAGAGTTCTGACCTGCGGTGATTTTGAGATTTAATCCTAGTTTGGATTACTCCGCTGGAGGTGGTGGAGTGCCGCCATCGGGGGGAGCACCCGGTCCGCCGTGACCTTTTGGACCGCCTTTATGGCCTGGGCCATCCGGGCCTCCAGGACCGCCGCGTCCCCTCATCGGAGGAAGATCTTCGCCAGCGGCGCGAGCTGCGGCGACTTCATCAGGATCAAGTTTGCCATTTTTGTTAGCATCGTATTTTTCAACGATCTCCTTGTGCTTCGCTTCTCTATCGGCGCGCATCACTTCGCGCTCGGCGTCTGAGAGCTTGCCATCGTGGTCGGCGTCATATTTCTCCAACATTTTCGCTTTCCGCTCTTCGGCTTTGGCTTTCATGGCTTCTTGCATCGCCGCTTTTTCGGTTTCGGAAAGTTTGCCATCCTTATCTGTATCGAACTGCTTGAGCACCTCTGGCGGAATTTCACGCTTTGGGCGTTCCGGCCGATTTGCTTCTTCTTGTGCCGCTGTGAACGCGCAGGTTCCCAGAATGGTGGCGAGAGTAATCAATTTGGTGGTTTTCATGATCGTTTGTGTTTTTCGAGGTTAGAGCCCATTTTGCGGTCTCGTCTGAGCATGCAACCACCGTTCTCAAAAAAGGTTGCGCAAGATCGAATGGAATGAGTTGCCACGCTCGCCGGACCCGTCTTGGATTCAACCGTCAATGGCCGAACTTCCGCAGCCTCCCGCTCAATCGAAAGCGATCGTCTTTGTCCGGCGCAGCGCCAGCACCCTTTTTCTCTGGGCGCTGGTCACTTCCATTTTCATGAGCCGTTACACATGGGCCTTCCTCGCTCTAATCGCCGTGCTGGCCATCGTGGCAACCGTCGAATTTTTTCAGATGCTGCGGGCAGCTGAAGTAAAATGCTTTTCACGCTTCGGCATTCTGCTGAGCGCGATATATAGTGGAATACTTTACTTCAATTTCATGCGCGGTGAGAATGAAGTTTCATTTGCCGTGGATGCGCTCGCATTGCTCATCGTCCTCGCCGGGGCATTCACCTTGCAACTACGTCACCCGATTCATGGGCTGGAATCACTCACGGGAGTGGCCACCACTTTGTTAGGTTTTGTTTACATGCCCTTTCTTTTCAATTTCACGGCGCGTATCACCTTCATCGTACCAGACACTGCTAGAGTCGCAGGCGTGGTGGGCGAACATGGGGCCTTTCTCCTGCTCTGGCTGCTGGCAGTGACGAAGTTCACCGACATGGGAGCCTACATCGTGGGGTCGATGATCGGCCGCCATAAAATGATTCCGCATGTGAGTCCAGGGAAAACTTGGGAGGGTTTCGGAGGGGCGCTGGTATTCTCCCAGATCGCGGCTTGCGGGTTCTACGCGTTGTTTCCCGCCCAGCTTTTCTTTTTCCAAAAATGGAGTCATGTCGCATTCCTCGGCATCCTTCTGGCCGTGCTCGCGGTCATTGGCGATCTCGCTGAAAGCGTGGTGAAACGCGCCCTCCATGCGAAGGACTCCGGAAAAATGCTACCTGGTATCGGCGGATCCCTAGACTTGATCGATAGCATTTGCTTCACCGCACCCGCTCTTTATTTCTATCTGAAATGGGTTTTGCTTCCTAACTCATGAGTGCCCCACGCAAACGTCGCGTTGTTCTGCTAGGGTCCACCGGTTCCATCGGAACATCCACCCTCAAGGTCGCACGCGAGCTACCTGAACAAATCGAGATCATCGCTCTCGCAGCATGTGGAAACATCGAAAAGCTCGCGGATCAAGCACGCGAAACCGGTGTCCGCCACGTCGCGCTTTATGATGCGTCCAAGGAATCCGCGCTGCGGGCCTTGCTGCCGAAGAATGTGATGCTGCACATCGGCGCGGCGGGCCTAACTGAGATTGCGACATTGGTGGAGGCTGACATTGTTCTCATCGCGATCGTCGGCACTGCCGGGCTTTTCCCCGCACTCGCTGCAATCGAAGCGGGCAAGGACCTAGCAATCGCGTCCAAGGAGATCCTCGTCATGGCGGGCGAAGTCATCACCACTGCCGCGCACCGCCGCGGCGTGCGACTGTTACCTGTCGATAGCGAGCACAACGCTATCTATCAATGTCTCGACGGCCACCGTGGTGGGGAGAAGGAAATTTCACGGCTCATTCTAACTGCCTCCGGAGGCCCCTTCCGCACGCTCCCGGCAGATCAGTTAGCAAACGTCACGCCCGTGCAGGCACTCAAGCATCCCACTTGGGAGATGGGGCCTAAAATCAGCATCGACTCCGCGACGCTTTTCAACAAAGGCCTCGAAATGATCGAAGCGCGCTGGCTCTTCGGTGTCGGCATGGAACGCATTGACGTGATCGTCCACCCGCAGAGCATCGTCCATTCTATGGTCGAGTTCGCCGATGGCTCGGTGCTCGCGCAGCTCAGCCGGACAGACATGTGCTTTCCCATCCAATATGCGCTCACTTGGCCGCAGCGGGTGAAAGGTGGCCTGCGCCCGCTGGATTTCACTGCTCTTGCCAAACTGGAGTTCGAGGCGCCCCGCGACGAGGATTTTCCCGCTCTCGGTCTCGCCCGCCGCGCTGGGATGACCGGTGGCACCCTGCCGGCGGTTTACAATGCCGCGAATGAGATCGCCGTCGATGCCTTTCGCGCCGGAGCAATCCCGTTCCCCGGTATCTGGCAATGCGTCGCGGCCGCGATGGATCAGCACGAGGTCCGCCCATCCTGCACACTAGAATCAGTGGTTGCCGCAGACCGGTGGGCACGTGAGAATGCGGCGGCGTTTTGCGCGACGTGCGAATGACGTTTTTCGGATTTCCTCAATCCTTTTGTGCTTGTTACTCTTCCCCACATGAACCGCTTGAGTCATCTCGTTTTACTTTTCCCACTCCTGATCGCATCAGGCGCCGAGGCATCTCCGGCAGATGCCACGCTCATTCAAAAAAACTATCAGCTCGCAGTGGATAAGTGGACGCTGGAGATGCGTGTGGCCACCACCCAGGACGAGAGAATCAAGGCATGGGGCGATCGACCGGACGCCGCCGCAGCCGCCCGGAAAATGTGGGAGCAGATCGGCGACTCGCTCGGGGAGGAGTGGACAATTGAGCCCGCCGCTTGGTTTCTCCGCAACACCCAAGGTCTGGTCACCACCAGCCCTAATGGATCCAGCGCCCCCACTTTCGCCAAGGAAAACGACGCCATTCGCAAGGCCATCGAAACCTCTCACTTCCACAGCTCCAAGCTCAGCCCCATTTGTATGGCCCTCGCGGCGAACCAAGATCCGCGCTCTCTCGCGATTCTTGAAAAAATCCAGGCAGGCCACCCGGACAAGAAAATTCAGGGCGTGGCCGCACTGGGCGCGGCTATACAGCTCAAGACCATCGGCGATGACCCTGAGCTCATGAAAAAACGCCTCACCTACCTGCGCAAGGCGATCATCCAAAGCTCCGATGCCGAAATCAACGGCACCACGGTTGCGAAAATCGCGGAGGACGAGCTTTACATCATCCGTTACCTCACCAAAGGCCGCGTCGCGCCAGATCTAGCAGGCGTGGATTCCGCGAATCGCCCGCTAAGTCTAGCAGATAACAAGGGGAAAGTAATCATCCTGCTCTTTTGGAGCAGCAGCGATCCCGATGCTAGCCGTGTCATTGAGATCACCGCTGCAATGGAAAAAAAATTCAAAGGTCGGCCGTTAGTGGTTATCGGAGTTAATCATGATTCATCCGAAAAACTCCGTGCCTTCCAAGCGGATGGCACCGTCACGTGGAGCAACTTCTCCGATCCTGAAAACAAGCTTTCCGCAGAATACCGAGTCGGCACATGGCCGCTTGTTTACGTGCTCGATGGTGAACGGAAGATCCACTACGCAGGTGCTCCCGGTTCATTTGTTGAACTAACGGCAGAAGCGCTTGTCGCTGAGATTAAGTGATTTCATTTGTGAAAGATGATCGAGCCATCGCTAAAATCGGCTTGAATCACATCTCCATCGATAAATCGACCCTCGAGCAAATCAAGGCTCAATGGATCTAGCAACAGGTGTTGGATGGCGCGTTTTAAAGGACGCGCCCCATAGACTGGATCGTAGCCTTGATTGCCTAAATATTCCTTTGCGGATTCCGTGAGAGCGAGACCGAGACCTTGCTTCGCTAGACGCTTGCGGACTCGGCTGAGTTGGAGATCTACAATGGTGGAGAGCTCTTCACGTTTAAGACGATCAAAGATGATAATATCATCGATGCGGTTCAGGAACTCTGGACGGAAATGCGCACGCAGGGTTTCGGTAACTTTGGCCTCCCGCTGTTCGGCATTTTCCTCGTGAAGGATAAATTGCGATCCAATGTTAGAAGTCATGATTAGCACGGTGTTACGGAAGTCCACCGTCCGGCCTTGGCCATCAGTGATGCGGCCATCATCGAGGACTTGCAGCAGAACATTGAAAACATCCGGGTGCGCTTTTTCAATTTCATCGAAAAGGACAACCGCGTAAGGTTTCCGCCTAACCTGTTCGCTGAGTTGACCACCTTCCTCGTAGCCCACGTATCCAGGAGGCGCTCCTATCAGCCGGGCCACGCTGTGTTTTTCCATATACTCCGACATGTCAATACGGACCATCGCTCCTTCATCATCGAAAAGAAACTCGGCGAGGGCTTTTGACAGTTCGGTTTTCCCAACACCCGTCGGGCCGAGGAAAATAAATGAGCCGATTGGGCGGTTCTCATCCTGCAATCCAGCGCGGGCGCGGCGGACCGCATTCGCCACGGCTTTGATGGCTTTTTTCTGGCCAACGACACGATCACCTAACCGCGCTTCCATATTGACGAGCTTTTGTTTTTCACCTTCCTGAAGGCGGTTTACCGGGATACCGGTCCAAGACGAAACGACCCGCGCGATGTCCTCTTCCGTGACTTCCTCCTTCAACATGGCTCCGTTTTTCTGAAGTGTCGTGAGGTGGTCCATAGCACCTTCTAACTCGCGTTGCGCTTCAGGTAGATCGCCATAAGTAATTTGCGAGGCACGTGTTAGATCGCCAATCCGTTGCGCACGCTCGATCTCATTTTTAAGATTTTCAATCTTCTCTTGAGATGCCCGAACGCGATCAATGATCGCTTTTTCATTCCGCCACTGAGCCATCAGCCCGGAAGATTGCTCACGAAGATTTGCCTGCTCTTCCCTAACCCTATCGAGACGTGCGGCGGATGCCTTATCGGTTTCCTTTTCGAGGGCTTTCTTCTCCATCTCTAACTGGCGAATCTGACGTTCCAATACGTCGATTTCAGTTGGCATGGAGTCGAGCTCGATCTTCAAACGTGAGGCTGCCTCGTCGATAAGATCGACCGCCTTGTCCGGCAGAAAACGATCCGCAATGTAACGGTCTGATAGAGCCGCAGCAGCAACTAATGCGCCATCCTGAATGCGGACGCCGTGATGCACTTCATAACGTTCCTTGAGTCCGCGCAGGATGGCGACGGTATCTTCCACCGATGGCTCGCCCACCATGACCGGTTGGAAACGGCGCTCTAACGCAGCGTCCTTTTCGATGTGCTTGCGATACTCGTCCAACGTGGTGGCACCGATTGCATGGAGTTCCCCACGGGCGAGCTGAGGCTTGAGGAGGTTTGCGGCATCGACAGCTCCCTCACTGGCACCGGCACCGACAATGGTGTGAAGCTCGTCGATAAAAAGAATGATCTGGCCTTGGGAATCAGTGACTTCTTTGAGAAAGGCTTTCAACCGCTCTTCGAATTCTCCGCGATATTTCGCTCCCGCTAACATGCCGCCAATGTCCAAGCTGATCACGCGTTTGTTTTTCATCGAGTCCGGCACATCCCCAGAAACGATGCGACGCGCGAGCCCCTCAACGATAGCGGTCTTTCCGACTCCTGGCTCGCCGATGAGCACCGGATTATTTTTAGTACGGCGGGAAAGGACTTGGAGCACTCGGCGAATTTCGTGATCACGGCCAATGACAGGATCGATTTTACCCGCGCGCGCACGGGCAGTTAGGTCCGTCCCGTATTTTTCTAAAGTCTGATATTTTCCCTCCGGCGAATCGTCGGTGACTGTTTGGGAACCACGGACGCTCGTAATTGCCTCGCGTGCTTTCTTCTCATCAAGTCCAGCTTCCTTGAGGAGTTTTCCAGCAGGTGAATCCCCTTTCAACGCGCCGAGGAGAAAATGTTCGACGCTCAGATAGTCGTCGCCGAGTGATTCGCGGACGACATCGGCTGCATCCAGCGTAGAGCGCAGCCCGATGCTTATCTGCGGCTGGGTGGAGGCGCCTTGCACGCTGGGCTCGCGGGCAAGGGCAGCAGCGGCTGAAGCTTTCAGACGAGTCACATCGACCCCCGATTTTTGCAGGATGGGCGCAGTGATGCCACCTTCCTGTTGGAGAAGGGCGAGTAGGACATGAGCGCTTTTTAGCTCCGAATGCGCGGATTTCGAGGCGATGCTTTGGGCGGATTGCAGAGCCTCCTGAAGTTTTTGAGTAATTTTTTCAAGTCCCATCACGCTTAGTTTAAGTAACTTTCACATAGAGTCCAATGGAGTTTCAATGCGCCGTTTGAGCATTTTGCGGCATGGCTTATGTTTAGCCCCTATCCAACGAACGCGCCGCCAGTTAGAGGGCGTTCCCAACGAACCGTTTTTCCCGCCCAAAGAAGTGGAAAGGATTCAAAAACCCCTTTGAAAAAATGGATCAAGACTCCTATTTCGTTGGCTCGACCGCATCATCATTGCCGTAGAAACTCTTGATATATCCGTATTCCACAAGTGTATCCTGCCACGGCGCAATCGAGTTGGGGTCTTGGAAAATACGTCCAGCGATTGCCAGCCATTCTTCCGCTTTAATCAAATCATTCGCATCGTAAGCGAGGGCCGCTTGAGCATAATAGTAGAATGGAGAATCATCGAGAAAATCGTATTTATTCGCAAGAATCGTCACCTCTTCATTGAGGCCTAGCTTCTTTTTGCAGAGGAGGATCTTGAATTCCACCAAGCGCCCCAAAGTCGTATTATCCTCCGGTATCATTTTTAGAATCTTCACAAGCAAGTCATGGGATTTCCGCCATTGTTTGGTGCAGAAATAGACCTCAGCAATGTTGAATTCGATGCTCGGGTTGTCCTTCGCGAGTGCGCTGGATTTCTGAAATGCAATAAGCGCCTTATCAAAAGCACGCATCTCGACGAAGCAACTGCCACGCATGTTAGAAACCTCGGGACTTTCTCCAAAAATCTTCTCCGCTTTGTCTAACTCTTCGAGGGTTTCAAAAATGCGCTTCTGTTGGAAAAGCCGGTTCGCCTCGCCGAGGTGTTTGATGAAATCCTTGCGGTTTTCTTCGGGGAGATTGAGAAACGCCACTTGATTCGGAAGAAGTTCCTTTTTGGGTGCCACCGGCGTTTTTTCGGACGCGGCAGGCTTGGTTTGGGCCAGCAGCGGCGTCAGCGAAACGAGGAGTGCGATGAGGGGAATAACTTTCATTTGGCGTTTGATTGGAAGGAAACTAGACCCTAAGTTTACAAACGGCAAGCCGTCGTTCAATCGGTTTTTCGTTACCAAATCGCCATCTTGATGTGGAATCTCGATTTTTCCTTTTGCCCTTGTCCGCAGCGAGTGTTTTCTAAACGCGATCATGAAAATTGGCATCGCCCAAATCAATCCCGTCGTCGGAGACTTTCCCGGCAACGCCAAACGAATTCTCGCAGCCTATCGGGAGTGCTTAGAAGCCGGTGCCGACCTCGTGATCACTCCGGAGCTGTCACTCGTCGGCTATCCACCACGGGATCTCGTCTTTAAATCGCAGTTTGTCCCGAAATGCCTGCAAGCCCTCGACTACCTTGCTGGGGAAATCCGTGAAATCCCCTTGCTGGTCGGCTACGTGGATCACAACCATCCCGCACGCCCCGGGAAACCCTTCCGCAATGCCGCTGCTTGGCTAAGTCACGGGGTCATCCAACACCGGATCTGGAAAACGCTACTGCCGACTTACGATGTATTCGACGAGCGCCGCTATTTCGAGCCGGGTGAATCGAGCGAGCCAATCACATGGGGTGGCATACGGATCGGCATCACGATCTGTGAGGACATTTGGACAGAGGACTATCTGCAACGCCCGTTCTACGACCGCGATCCGGTCGATGACCTCAGCGCAAAAGGCATCGATCTGCTGCTCAATCTCAGTGCCTCTCCGTTTCATCTCGGAAAACCCCTCCTCCGCCGCGCAATGATCGGCGGGGTCGCGCGGAAAGCAAAGGTCCCGGTCATTTACTGCAACACCGTCGGAGCCAATGACCAACTTGTGTTCGATGGCCACTCGCTCGTCGCCGATGCCAACGGTCGCATCGCCACGCAGCTCCCGGGATTCGAGGTGGCCAGCAAAGTCATCGACCCTTTTCTGCCCGTGGAAACCGAGGCTCCTTCTAACGATTCGGACCCAGAGCAACTTTACTGTGCCCTCGTTCTGGGAGTCCGCGATTACGTCACCAAATGCGGATTTTCCAGCGTCTGCCTCGGTCTGAGTGGCGGGATCGATTCGGCGCTCACTGCTGCCATCGCGGCTGATGCACTCGGCCCGGAAAATGTCGTTGGTCTAACGATGCCCAGCCCCTACTCGTCCCGTGGCAGCGTGGATGACTCATTTGCTCTCGCGAAAAATCTGGGTATTCAGTGCACCGAGGTCCCGATCCTTGAAGCGTTCGAAGCCATCAAAGCGACCATGCAGCCGCTGTTTGTCGGAAAACCCGAAGACGTCACCGAGGAAAACATGCAGGCCCGCATCCGTGGGCTCTTGCTCATGTCACTATCTAACAAAGACAATCACCTGCTGCTCACGACCGGAAATAAAAGCGAGCTCGCCGTCGGCTACTGCACGATCTACGGCGACATGTGCGGCGGCTTAGCCGTCATTTCCGATCTTCCCAAAATCCGGGTTTACGAAGTTTCCCGCTGGATCAATCGCGACCGGGAAATCATCCCATGGGACACCATCGACAAGCCCCCAAGCGCCGAGCTCCGGCCTGACCAAAAGGACCAAGATACGCTCCCACCTTACGAGATCCTCGATAAAATTCTCGAACTCTACGTCGAGTGCCAGCTCTCCTCGGATGAAATTATTTCTCGGGGATTCGAGGAATCCACCGTCCGCTGGATCCAGCGCCGCGTCGATCTAAACGAATGGAAGCGCCACCAGGCCGCGCCCGGTCTACGCGTGACTTCCAAAGCATTCGGCATCGGTCGCCGCATGCCAATCGTCCAGAAATTCATTGGCTGAGCCTCATTCGCCGCTTTTCCTGATTCCTTCCGAGTGCTACTCCCCTCGCAGACATGACGCCGTTTGACGCCCGCAAGATCCTAGGACTCGGTCCAGAACAAGATCCGCGCCCTCACCTCGCCGAGTTCAAGCAGGCCCGTGAGCGGATTGCAGAACTTGTTCGCGCTGCTCCGAACACCGCTCTAGCAGACCGCTATCAGAAAGGTCTCATTGAGTTTGATCAGGCGCTCGCTGCCATTCAAGAACACCTTCAAGCCACCGGCCTAGCAGCTCCGCCACTGCCGAAAAAGGTCGCTGCGAACGAGCCCCCCCCACCCTCACCCGCCTCTCGATCGAACTCCGCTGTTAGCTCTCTCCCGCCAGACGAGGAACCGGCGCCGCGAAAAGGTCGGAGCCTCTCCATTTTCGCTTGGCTCCTAATTCTTCTCATCGCCATCGGGGGCAGCGGCTGGATTTATCTTCAATACGAACAGGCCAAAAAGGAACAACGCCAGACCCGCATCGCTTTTTTAGAAGGCTATGGTTCCACCTTCATCGAGAACCGCCGCTGGCCCGAGGCCAGCGCTGCCTTTGCGGAAATCGAAAGCCTCGCACCCGGCTCGCCGATTGCTCTGCTAGGTCGCCGCAGCATCGAAGCAGGCATGGCAGAGGAGCAGACCCAGTTCGTCGGTTACTGGACAGGACAGGCTCTCACAGAACTTGAAACGGGCCGCCTCGCCGAGGCCACCAGCGCTGCCCGACAGGTCCTCGATAAATTTCCTAACAATTCAGAGGCAGCATCTATTCTCAGTCGCATCGCTGCCGCCAAAGCCAGCCAATCCCGGACCGACGCGCTCGCCGCCGCCCGGGCTCTGCTAGATCAACGGAAATGGCAAGACGCCATTCAAACAGCCAATGCCATTCTCGCCAATGCTCCCGAGGATTCCGACGCCAAAAGTATCATCGCAGACGCCACTGAAGCACTCGAAAAAGCCACCGCTTATCGAGCGCGCGCCGCCACTCTGCTGAACAATGCCCTCGCCCGCCCGCAAGGCCAGTTCGACCAGACGGCGCTCGAATGGCTTCGCGAGGCGAAATCGCTCGATCCGGAAAACCCACAAATCTCTGCCCAACTCGAAAAACTTGCGAAATACACCCGCACTTTCCACGTTCCCGGTGATTTCGCCACTCCTCAGGAGGCACTCGAGCAGGCCCACGATCAGGACCGCATCATTCTCGCCGCGCAAACTTGGAAAGGCCCCCTTAGCGTGGATGCCGCCGTCGATCTCCAAAGCACCGATCCCACCAAAACCACCGTCGAGTGCACCGCAGAGAGCGGCAGCGCCATCACCATCGGTCCCAATGCCAAGGGCTCCCGCATCAGTGGCATCACCTTCCGCCACGAGTCTTTCGCCGGCGGCAGCGAGCGTTTCTCCGTCGCCCTCGTCCGTGGCGGCAGTGCCACATTCGTGGATTGCCGTTTCAACGACGCCAGCGGTCACGGCCTGGTTGTCATTGAAAATGGCCATGCCATCGCCGAGCAATGCCGTTTTGCTAACAACGGCTGGAATGGGGTTACTGTCAGCGGCGCAGGCAGCACCTTGGAGGTCAAAGATTCCGAGTCTATCAACAATTTCGAGCATGGCATCGAGTCCTGGGATGGAGCCGCCATCACCCTCGCTAACAACCGCTGTGAAGGAAACAGCCGAAACGGCATCCACGTGGACAACGGACAAGCTGCTGCCACGCTCACAGGAAATCAGCTCATCGCCAATCGGGAGTTCGGCCTTGTGCTCGATAGCGCTGGCGCTGGTAAAGTTTCAGGAAACATCGCCCGCGCCAACCTGCTAGGCGGCCTCGTCATACGTGTGGCTGCCGTGAAATTACCCGTCACTGGCAATCAAGCCACCCTCAACCAAGGCCCCGGCCTAGTCCTTGAAAAAGGCCTCTCAGCCGCCGCCTACACGGACAACGCCATCTCCCAAAACACCACCCGCCAAACCCTAACAGACGCGAATCTCTCCCAACACGAAGACCTCCCCCAAACCCAGGGCAAAACCCCCGCCGCGATCCAAGAGGAAACCCCTCCCGCCGCCATCATCGTGGAACCCACTCCTGAGGAAAAGTGAGTTACCTTTTCTAGCAGGCTTAACTGACAATATCAGGAGAAGAAAGGACCGTAAGGTCTCTTTTTGATAGGTGCTTCGGGATCTGCTTCGGTAACAGTCCCAGCACCGGAGGAGGTCCAACTACCAAGCAATTTATAAATCGAGGCAGGAACAGCTTTTCGGCGGTGGAACTCCCTTCGACTTGAAAACCCCATCAACCCATCGCTTTTTCCATCAGGGTGTTCATGCGTTTGACGGTATCGCGGGCATCCTCTAGCAGGCCAGCGGCGATGAGAGAGTTGTCGAGGAGTTGAAGCGCGACGAGTTTGGCCAGTTCAGGGTTGTTGTCCTTGGCTTCTGATAGTTTTTTGACAAGAGGATGGCGCGGGTTGATTTCCAGCTCTACCTTGATCTCGTCTTTGAAATTCTCATCCATTGCCTTCATCATCTGGCGCATCTGCGGACTCATGCCATCGGTTGGGACAAGCGCGATGATCGGGCTATCCACGAGGCGTCTGCCGCTGGCGACGGAGGTGACGCGATCGCCGAGTTCGGATTTGAGAAATTCGCAGAGAGCCGTGGTTTGTTCATCTGATAGAGACTCCCCTTCCGCAGCGTTTTCCTCAAGCTCCACGCCGCCGTGGCGGATAGAGACGAGCTTCTTGCCTTCAAACTCACCGAGCGATTCGACGACGTATTCGTCCACGGCATCCGTGAAATAGACGACTTCGAGGCCGCGGGCTTTGAATGCTTCGATGTAGGGGCTGCTCTCGACTTGCTCACGGCTGCCGCCGACGAGGTAGTAAATCGAGTCTTGGCCGTCCTTCACGCGAGACACGTAATCCGAAAAACCGCAGACGGCCCCGGGCTCGGTGAGGGATGATTCGAAGCGCAAGAGTTTTGCGAGGGCATCTCGGTTCGGATAATCTGTGGCGATCCCTTCCTTGAAAAAGCGGTCAAATTTCTTGTAAAAGCCACGGTATTTTTCTGGATCGGCCTCGGCTTCCTTTTCAAACATTTTGATCACGCGCTTGCTGATCACGGCACCGAGTTTTCTAACGAGTGCGCTGTCTTGCATCGTTTCGCGAGAAATATTGAGCGGCAGATCTGCGCTATCGACGACGCCTTTCATGAAGCGCATCCAGTCAGGAAGCAGGCCCTTTGGCTCGGGATCGATCAGCACTTTTTTTGAGTAAAGGGAAACACCGCACTCAACTTTCCCAAAGCCCATGCGCTCAGGATTTTCACTTGGAGCGAAAACTAACGAGTTGATAGCGATCGGCGCATCTGCGCTGAAATGCAGGCGGTAAGCGGGCTCGTCGAAAGCCTTGCAGGTAAACTGATAGAAAGCCTTGTATTCGTCCTCGGAGATTTCCGACTTATTCTTCAGCCACAGCGCTTCCACCTCGTTGACGCGGGTGCCGTTGAGAAAAATCGGGAAGCCGACGAAATTGCTGTAGCGCTCGATGAGATGTTTGATGCGAATTTCCTCGGAATATTCGCTGAGTTCTTCCTTTAGGTGCATCACGATTTTCACCCCGCGTGTTTGGCCGGGAGAGTCTTCGATTTCGTAGCTAGTTTTGCCATCGCTGGTCCAGACCAGTGCCTCACCCTCTTCGCGCCAACTGCGTGCGTGGACTTTCACTTCGTCTGCGACCATGAACGCCGAGTAAAAACCGACGCCAAATTGGCCGATCATGTTGCCTGGGCTACTGCCGCTGTCTTTTACTGATTTCAAGAACGCCTTGGTGCCTGAGTGGGCGATGGTGCCGAGATTTTTCACAAGCTCCTCACGCGTCATGCCGATTCCAGAATCAGCAATGGTGAGTGTTTTGGCTTCCGCATCCGTGGTGATGTGGACTTCTAACGGAACAGTTGGCTCATGGATGTTTTTCTCAGTCGCCTCGATGTGGCGGAGTTTCTCCATCGAGTCCGAAGCATTCGAGATGAGCTCGCGAAGGAAAATTTCCTTGTCGGTGTAGAGGGAGTGAACCACAAGATCGAGCAACTGCTGGATCTCGGCTTGGAACGTGTGCTTTTCAATGGTTGTTTCGCTCATAAATAAATAGGGATGGTAGGTGAGAAGGGCGTGAACATATCCGCCAATTCCCCGCTGTCAAAGCCGATGGGTGGCGATGATGCCAGACAGCTCGAAGCCGGTCAGATACAAGGAAATTACCTCACCCAGCCACCGTGGACCACGGGCATGGTGCCTTGGCCGACATCTGAGTAGGAAGTCGGGCCGCGTGCGCCTTCGAGGGCAACTCCTGTGGCGCTTTTCCATGCGGCGCTCATGCTTTCACCGGTGTGGCAGCCCCAGCTTTTGCAGTAGGCGGTGCGGCTGAAAATGGATGACTTGATGCGCGGCAAATCTTTTTCGTGAAGCCACGCCTTAGACGCTCCCATGATTTCATTACTGTAATCAAACAGGAAGCAGAAGCGGTTAGAGTGACCGAAGAAATCAAAAGTCTCGACGGATCCTCGCGGGCGGGAATTGAGCTGTTGGATAAAACTTCCGGAGCCATTAAACCAAACAAGCGTCGCACGGTTCTTAGCCGCGACTTGGCTTAGCCACGTGGTATAGGGTTGGCCATCCTCACGTCCGCGCGCCTGATAGCTTGGCTGATAGATCATCCAAACGATCGAGGCATCGGCCCCGTATGCCTTGCGGATTTCCGCCATGCGCAGGGTCGAGGCGCGAACAAAATTCGCCCACCAACGGTCGTGCTGATCATCTGGCACGCGCAAATTTTCCCACTTTCGCATCGCCGGGCCACCAGTGACGATGATGTGCTCTGCAGGGCTCAATGAGGCAAGCAGGAAAAATGCAAAGGCAATGAGTCGGGCTGTGCGTGGCATGGGAGGAATCAAGTAGAATATCTGGGGACGAGTATTGAGAATTGCGAGCCAAGAGCGAGGTTGATTTTCAAATCCGCTTCTCAAATCTCAACTTCTTCTCACTCACTCGGCCGAACCGTTGCGAATGATTTCGAGGAAACTCTGAGGTTCAAGTGCGGCACCGCCGATGAGGGCGCCATCGATGTCTGGGCAAGCCATCAGTTCCGCAGCATTTCCAGGTTTGACGCTGCCGCCGTATTGGATGCGGATTTTTGCTGCGGCATCGGCACCGTAGAGTTCGGCGATGACGGAACGAACGAACGCATGGGCGTCTTGAGCTTGCTGAGAAGTCGCGGTTACGCCGGTGCCAATGGCCCATACCGGTTCATAGGCGATGACGGTTTCTCCGAGATCCTTTTCTGAAATATCCTTGAGACCGCCGGTGATTTGGGTGCGCAGCACACTTTCAAGCTTGCCTGCTTCGCGCTCGGCGAGGGTTTCACCGATGCAGAAAATTGGCTTCAGGTTTGCCTCGCGGGCTTTCGCGATCTTCGCGTTGATCATCTTATCCGTCTCCCCATAGATCGCACGCCGCTCGCTGTGGCCGAGGATGACGTAGTGGACGAAAAACTCGCGGAGCATCAACACGCTGATCTCTCCGGTGTAAGCACCAGAGTCATATTGCGAGCAGTTTTGCGCGGCGATCTGGATGGCATGCGCGTTTTGGCCCGCAGTCGCGTTGTGGATGATATCGGCGAGTTTCGGCAGTGAAATAAACGGCGGTGCAATCACGATTTCCGAGGAGAAATTCTCTCCTTGGATTTTTGAAAGAAAGCTTTTGATGAAGTCTTCCGTCTCGGAAGCTCCCTTGTTCATTTTCCAGTTAGCGGCAAAGATCGGCTTGCGGTTCATAAGTCGTAGGCGTGTAGGTGCGGGTGAAAAAATGGGATCAAACTTCGGTGAGCGCGGCAACGCCCGGGAGGACCTTTCCTTCGAGGAATTCCAAGCTGGCTCCCCCGCCAGTCGAACAATGGGAAACCTTGGTATCGACTCCGAATTTCTTAGCAGCCGTGGCCGTATCGCCACCGCCTACCACGGTGATTGCGCCGCCTTCAGTGGCCGTGGCGATGGCGGCTGCCATGGCCTTGGTGGCACCTGCGAATTTTTCGAATTCAAACACACCCGCAGGGCCATTCCAGACGATCGTCTTGGAGGCAAGAATCGCTGCGGTGTAGAGCTTGATCGACTCAGGACCAGCATCTAATCCTTCCCAACCGGCGGGGATGCCGCTTTCGATGGTGGCGGCTTGGGTGTTAGCATCTGGGCTGAAACTGTCGGCGCAGACAAAATCAACGGGGAAGATCAGTTCCACACCTCGCTCCTTTGCTTTGGCTTCCAGCTCGCCCACGATTTCTGCACCGGCTTTATCAAATAGCGAGGAACCGATTTCCATGCCGCGATTCACGTTGAGGAAGGTGTAAGCCATGCCGCCGCCGATAATGATTTTGTCTGCGGTGTTGAGCAGGTTGTTGATGAGTGGAATCTTATCGGCGATCTTGGCTCCGCCGAGGATGGCGAGCAACGGGCGCTTCGGATTGTCGAGCACGGCAGTGAAGGCGTTGATTTCCGCCTCCATTAAAAATCCGGCAGCTTTCTGCGGGAGATTGACGCCTACCATCGAGCTGTGCGCACGGTGGGCGGTGCCAAAGGCATCGTTTACATAAACGTCACCCAGTTTGGTTAGACTGGCGCGGAACGCCTCGACATTCGCGGGCTCGGCCTTGACAGAACTTCCATCTTCGCGCTTCGCCTTGCCTTCTTCCTCGATATGGAAGCGGAGATTTTCTAATAGAACTACATCGCCCGGCTTGATCGCGGCACAGGCGGCTTCCACCTCTGCTCCGACGCAATCGCTGAGGAAATTCACGGGTTTGCCGAGAAGCTTGGAAAGTTCATCGGCGACGGGCTGAAGGGAAAATTTTGCGATCTTCTGGCCATCCGGACGCCCGAGGTGCGACATGAGAACCAAGGATGCTCCTTGTTCCAGGGCGAACTTGATAGTGGGAAGCGCCGCGACAATGCGCTGGTTGTTAGTGATAGCACCGGTGACTTTATCCTGAGGGACATTGAAATCAACGCGGATGAGAACGCGCTTGCCGGAAAGATCGAGGTCACGGATGGAAAGTTTTGCCATGGGGCGGGAATCCCGCATTACCAGCCGCTCTGTGTCAAGCGATGCGTTGTTTCCCACTGCTCCTATTGCCTGTTTACCGAGGAAGCGGGGCGATTCGAAAACGTTCGTGCTGGCGGCGGATCTGAGTATCCTGAGGCGAGAAATTCACTGCAAGTTGTGACCACTCAAGAGCTTTAGCACGATTCCCCTTGGCGAACTGGAGTTCGGCCATGGTGTCGAGATAAGCGGATTGATCCGGATTCATCGCTAATGCTTTTTGTAAATAATTTTCCGCTAGATCGAGCTTGAGGTGGGCACGTGCGGCAAGCCAAGCCGCAGTGTTGTAGGTATTTTCCGAGGCCGGATATTTTTTAATCACATCGGCCATGAGATTCCATGAGATGTTGAACCAACTGTTATGTTCCTCAATGAGTCCCATCTTTCGCAGGGCAGGGAAAAAACTATCCGCCAGAGATCCATCACCTGGGAACAAGCGATGACATCTTTCCAAGAGTGCGATGGACCCAGCCCGATCTGTTTTTAATTGGTCGAGCGCCCGGGCCATATCTGCCTGCATGCGCTGCCTGAGCAAGCCGATAGCAGGCAGACTAGAATAGTCGGACGAAGAATAAGTCTGGGCCAGAACCTCGGAAATGGCGGCGGCTTGCTTCCACTGGCCGGATTCTAACATGTCATCAACGGTCAGTTGTAACCCCGCGGAAAACTCCGTCGATTCCGGATCACATTCGCGGATCGCTCGGGTCCACCATTCTTGGGCGCGTTTGTAGTCGCGACCGTAGGCGTAGGCATGGCCAATCTGGATGGAGGCCTCGGTGCTGCCCAATGCAAGTTTGTCCGCCCACTGATCATAGGCCACGGCTTCTGCCGGCCGACCCGCTTGGCGCAGGCACGCTGCCACGTATGCATAACAATCCGGACGAGGTTCTTGTTTGAGTTCGGTAACTCTGGCGATCTGTTTGATGAAAATTGCAGCGGCATCATTCCATCGCCCGGCGGCAGATAGATCGAGGATGAGCCCGCCCCAGAAAATTTCGCTGCGAGCTGTCTCGGGCAACTTGTCCCATGCTTTGAGACCCTGTTCGGCATTACCGCCTTTGGTGGACAGCTGGGTGGCAACAAAAGAGATTCGTTTGATCAACTCCACTCGCTTCTCCGCTGGCGCTCGGTCGATGGCATCCCATGCGAGAGCTAACCACTTGGTCCGCAACTTGTGGGGGTCCGCGCCGATGTCGAACAAAGCGAGCATGGCATCAAAACGCTCCGCACGGCTTGCGACGGGATTCAGCTCCGGAAGCCATGCCCACCAGGCTGTCGGTTCATCTTCTTCCCCGAACGCAGCACTTACCAGGTCTGTCCAGCGTCCGGCATCGTCACCCGCCCATGCGAGGCCGATTTTTTTCGCGAGCAAGGGAGCACCACTCGTGCTTTCCTGATCGCCGAAAAGAGCTCTCAGAAAATCGGTGAAAACGCCGACGTTCTTTTTGGACAGCGCTTTCAAAGGCTCGATGTATGCTGCATCTGCTTGTGCAGTTAGACCGCGACGCTCCAGGAAATTTGCCATCGACACCAATTGTGACGTCTCTTCCGAGGCATCGTGGTCGCCATCTGGATCGTCTTTTGCTAGATGTTCGATGCGCTTCGCCACCCAAGCTGTAAAATCGGGGGTCTCTGGATCGAGACTGAGTGTCTTCAAAGCTTCGGGAATTCGCTCTAACGACTCAAAATGCTTGAACGCACCAAACGGCGAAGTTTTCACCAAGGCATCTTCCGCTAACTTGCTTTCACCTAGCAGAAACAAGGCGTTGATTGAATTCTGGCTGTCTGCTTCGTTGTGATTGCCCACACCCCGGGTGAGAAATTCGAGATCGGCTGGCCGGATGGGTTTTCCCTGCCAGCGCTTGATGGCCAGAGCCGTATAGGATTTCCGCGCCGCGCCATCTTTGTTGTCCGCCTGATCTGCTCGCAACCATGGTATTGGATCGCCTAACAAAGCTGACATCGCAGCACTGATTCGGGCCTCACCTGCATCCGCGGCAGATGCCTTGGCCGCTTCTAAATCACCAGCAACTCGATGCAGCGCGAGTTGCCATGCGTCTGAGTTTCTCCCTTTGACTGCTTGGGCGCGTTTTAATTCCTCTCCCAAAGTGCCTTGGCCACGATGAAACTCTGCGAGCGCTATCAGTCCTGCGGCGTCTGCTGGGGCCATTTCTAAGAACTCCCGCGCTTTGGCAGAATTCCCTTCTAACAAGCATTCCCTAGCCGCATGCACTGCGACTTCCTTGGCCGCCTCTTGAAACCTAACTCGGAGTTCCGGGCTCTTATCCGTTGCGTAAAGTTTGAGGATCTGCCGCCATGCCCGCTTTTTCGACATGAGGTTGAGCAAATTCACCTTCTCGTTAGGAGATGCCTTTGCGTAGCGCTCGATGAGGCCGATGATTTCGGAATCTGTCTCTGGAGTGATCGAGAGTTGGATTTTCCGGATCAATTCACGGGCCCGAAATACCTGCTCAGGATCCTCCCCATTTGCCGCTTCCTGCAATGCCGGTAGCGCGGCCTCACCGACGTCCCAAATTTTCCGCATCGCTTCCTCACGGGTTTGGAAATTCTCATTCGCGAGATCCCGAATTAACGTTTCGACGGGCTTTCCCTGTCCTTCAACTACCGCCTTCGCGACCGTTAGCGGTGCGGCTGCCGAACTCCACCCGCAGGTGGAGAGGCCTGCAAACACCGCGACAAACGCAAGTTTCATTTGGCTTTGAAGTTCAGAGATTTCCAGAAAAAATCAACGCCCATCCGATCAAGCGGCAAAACTTTCTCCACATGAGCAAGTGACCACGGCGTTAGGGTTGCTGACTTTGAAACCACCCTGCTGGAGGTCATCGGAAAAATCCAATTCACTGCCGCTAACGAAAAGCGCGCTCTTGGGATCGATCACCACATTCACGCCGTTGCTAGGTATAAGAATATCGCGGTCCCGCGGACCATCGACGAGATCCATTTTATACTGCAAACCGGAACAGCCGCCACCGACTACCGCGATCCGCAACGCGCCATCAGGACGCCCTTGCCGATCCAGCAATGTGCGCAAATGGGATGAGGCTCCGCAGAGCACTTTCACCAGCTTTTCATTGCCGATTTTATAATTCACCCCTGCTTGCATGGCCGGAACGTGCCTCCCCTCACCTATCGCGTCAACAGCGGGATTGAAAACAAAACGGACCACCCCAGTTCAGGGTGATCCGTGCAAATTTGGTTGGACGGGGCCGATAGGCCTCAAGCGTCCGCAGCTTCCGTCGTTTCTGGAGTGGCAGTTTCCACCGCTTCGATCGGGGCGTCGACGACAGCTTCAGGGGCTACCTTCTTCGCGACTTTCTTCGCAGGAGCCTTTTTTGCGGCAGCCTTCTTGGCTGCAGGGGCCTTCTTCGCAACTTCCGCTTTCTTAACGGCTGGTTTCTTTACGATACCGCCGAGCTTGGCCTGTGCTGCCTTGCGCTTCACATAATCGGCGCGGCGACGGCGTTTGATGATCTTTTTCGTTTGTTGTCCCATGGTTGGTAGCCATTGGCGTAGGGACTAAGGCGGGGCGTATCAAGAGGAAAACATCAATCACCTTCCCCAATCCTCAGAATCGCCTAAAAACACCGCTTTTCTCTGAAGGTGCCCGTTATCTATTTCTTCCAAAATGCACAAAACCCCCTCCCACATGTCGTGCGGAAGGGGGCCAGTTTGCAGTAAGCCAATACCTGTAATTTACAGCTTAGAACGAGTAGTTCACGCCAAGGTTGACGCCATTGGAGTCAACTCCGTCATTCGTAGAGAACTCTCCACGATAGCCGAAATCAATCGTTGTGCAGTTGACCACGTTCCAACGCAAGCCGGCAGATACTAGGATCGCATCGCCAGGCTTGGCGCCGTATGCCTTGTAGCTGCCGCCACGGAAGGAAACTTTCGTGTCGGGTGTGTTGTCTTCAAACTCATAGGCATACGCAACAGAGGCGTAGGTCTTGAAATTCTGAGCGACTTGCATGTCCCATTTCACGCCGACCAATCCACGGATCGAGTTGATGTCGATCGAACCGACTTCGATAGGTAGCGGGCCAGATGCGTCAAACGAATTCGCGCTGAGGGATTGCATTTCAACACCGATGAAGGGCGCAAAATTCCCTGCCGATGTAGTTGCAATCGTGTTGCCTACCGTGAGCAAGCCCTGCCATCCATCCGCATCGTAGCTGCCGGATTGATTAGCTAACAGATTGCCCATCAGGATATCCCGCGATTGATCTACGCTGCTGTTATTGTATCCAATCAACGCATCGACAAACCATCCAGTCGCTGCTCCCCAGTTGGCGTATGCGGCGATGCGGTAAGTATCGATCGAGGAATCATTGCCATTGCCGCCATCCCAATTGCTATACGCACCTTGTGCCACGAGACCGAGGCGGAAGTTTTGTGCAACGAGGAAGTCGATCCCCGCCGTAAACGAGGCGACGTCTCCGCTTTGCCCAGACGAACCGTTCACGTCCAGCCAATCATAGGAGAAGCTACCCCAGACATTGCTTGTACCAGTGCAACCTGTCGCCACCGGTGCAGGTGCCATCCCACCCTTAGCCGAAGGGGCTGGAGCTGGAGCGGACATCACCGCACCCGAGTCCGAGCGGATCGCGGCGTTGTGAGTTTCCACCGTGCGGTGCAAACCGTAGTTACTGTTTGCCAAAGCGGCCGCTGTAGCAAAGTAGGAGCCTGGGTCCAAGGCAGCCAAGGTAGCCTGTGTGGTGGCTGCATCGCTGTAATCCAAGGAAGCCAGCAGGTCAGCCAAATCGCCAGTCGCACCCTCTACGAGACCGTCGAGCATGGCGCCAGCAGCGACCTGATTTGGAGTGGTGCCATAGTGGCCATAGTCATGGGTGAGCGTGGCGACCACGTCGGTTCCGTCATTACTTGTCGTAAGTTTCAGGAAGTCGGTGATGATTGGAGCGCTTGGATTCGATTGAGCATGGAACAATCCCGTATCAGGAGTGTTTGTGGAGTGATACAGGGCAATGTCACCAAAACCTGCATTGACATTCGTGTTGCCGCCGAGTTGAGCATCTGTTTCGATGATCACACCGCTGCCATCATGGATTGGGGAATTCACATTGGTGGGCGAGATCTCAAGAGTCGCGCCCCCTGCGGTGAATGTATGGTTTGCGCCCGTGAGTCGGAGGAAATCCTCGTCAGCGGAAATGGGGTTCACTTCGCCCCGATAGATCGCGTCGGAATTTAGGGTCACGTTACCATTCACCACGAGTGTGCCGATGGCATCGTTGACATCATCCGCCACATTGATTGGAGTGCCCCCTGGGCTGAGCACGCCCGCGACAATAAACGGGTTTACAATCTTAGCCATAACGGGTGCCCACATTCCTGAACCTTGGACATTGATATCCGCGTTCCATGTGCCCTCACCGCCGATTTCACCGCCATAGACGTTAACCTCGGAATTCTCTACTTCACTGTTACTGAAAACATTTCCGTTAATATACAATGCCCCCTGATAGACGTTGATTTGGTCAGCAAAGACTTCGTATTCGTCCCCGGGATCACCGACAAACGCGGCTCCTTCGCCATTCTTGTTGATGACTTCTACACCGCTTATGCCTCCATAAACGACGTTGCTAAACCCTTCGGGAGAAGTTTTTCCAGCACCGAAGTTGATGATATCCGTGGCCAAGACCAGGCCACCGCCGAGGTCGATGTCGCCATTGATTTGGGATTTCAAATTGAGGTTTAAAGTATCACTGCCGACACCGAGGTCGATCGCGGTGCCGTCACCGGAAATAGTACCGTCGTTAGTCACGGTTTGAGAGTAGGCATCAGCAAGGATACCGGTGCCATTCAATCCTTCAATTTTTCCATGGTTGGTGATCGTCGATGCGCCACTCTCCTCCTCGTTGACTTCACTGTTATAAATGGAAATGCCATTTTGGTCACCTGAGATTACGCCTGTTAAATTGTTCGTGATGTCCGCAGAATTGGCGGTGCTGACGCCGTCGTCATTATTGCTCTCAATACGCCCATCGTTGGTGAGGTCTAGATTGAGGCCAGCAAACACCCCATAGCCACCCTTTCCGTTGCCGGTGATGGTGCTGTGGAAGTCGTTAGTGAGGGTCAGAATATCACCCCCGTGGACTCCGGCACCGCTTTGTTCGACTCCGGCTCCACCCGTGATGGAACCACTGTCAAAGGACTCAGAATTTAGGTAGGTCGTGCGATTGTGAATGATCGCATTATCGCCTACCAAGATTCCATCAGCCTGTGAAGACGAAATGCGGTCGTAGTTGTTAATGACGGCGCTGTCGATTGCGTAAACACCCGCATCATTGTTACCCGTAATGTTGCCACCCACATTATTGGTGAGATTTAGGCTATTTCCTGCGTTGATACCCTTGTGGTTACCGGAAATGATGTTGTTGTTCGTCACCGTGAGGCCTGTGAATTTACTCGAAATACCGTCCGAGTAAGTGCCAGTGGTACCGGTGATGCTACCTGAATTGGTTACGGTGCTACCACCCGAGGTGAAACGAATGCCATCATTGGTGCCGGAAATGGTGGCACTCGCGTTGTTCGTGATGGTGCTACCACCAAGGGTCTCGATGCCTTGTCTACCGGTCGTTGTGCCACCGGCGATCGTGCCACCGTTCGTGACGGAGATCACGAGAGTGGAATTGATACCATCGTGGTTGGTGCCGGAAATACTTCCATTATTACTAACAGCGTAGTTGCCAGCGGTGTTGATGGTCAGCACGGCACCTGACGTTGCATGCCCCGTGAGGTTCACTCCACTACCCACAAATACCGTGTTATTCGGATCCGAACCTCCATTGGCAAGGATGCTATCCGCCGATGTTTGAGCAGCGGTAATTGAGAAATTTCCTTGTGAGTCATCCGCTAGGACTGCGGCGTGAACTGTCTGAAGTGATGCTACCACAACCATGGCTGCAGGCAGACGACGTGTAAATCGATTGTATTTTGGTTTCATGATATGTTTTGGTTCTCCTGTGATTTGGTTTTCAGCTGATCTAGCCGATTACTGAAACTGTGTTTCCAGACCCTTCCTTGACAAGCAAAAAACGCATATTCGAGCAATACGCGAGTGAACTGGCTGGCAGTGAGTCATTACGGGAAGCCGAAATGATCTTGGGCGAGGATCAAAGGTTTCGCATTTGGTGGTGATTTCAGCGCAACAAGTGAACCTTTAAAAGTTATCAAACAACCTGATGATTCCTTGTTCAACTTTGTCACCGCCGTTAGTGAGGGGAAAATTAAAGTTAGAATAAAAATTTCTGCGTCATCATACCGCCCTGCACCTGCCATTTGGGATTCGACAAGCTACTCCACCCGCCCCAGATTCCCGCCCCATGGCAGGCATTATTATCGCACCCCGAGCACGCATTTTCCACGGTCACGAGTGGATTTATGCCACCGAGATTAAAAAAACCTTCGGCGACCCACAGCCCGGGGACGTCATTACCCTCAAGGACTTCCGCGATCGGCCGCTTGGCACCGCCATCTACAATCCTCAGTCGCAGATCGTTGCCCGCCGCTTTTCCCGCCGCAAGCAGGACTTGGATCTAGATTTCTTCGTTCGACGCATCGGCCAAGCCATCGAGCACCGGAAAAAATCTCAAATTGACGAAACCCTCGCTCGCCTCGTCTGGTCGGAGTCCGATGGGCTTCCGGGACTGATTGTAGATCGCTACGGCGACCACCTTTCGGTCCAGACGCTCACCCTCGCCATGGATCAGCGGAAGGAAATCATCCGAGACGCCCTCATTTCCCTTTTAAATCCCGCTTCCATCGTCCTCCGCAACGATTCTCCCTACCGCAAGGCCGAGGGCATGGAGCCAGGCATCGAGATGCTACACGGTGAAAACCCCGGCCTATTTCAAGTCCGCGCCAACGATATCCTATTCGAAATCGATCTCTTCGATGGTCAGAAAACCGGACTTTACCTCGACCAACTCCAAGCCCACGCCGAAGTCGCTGCTCTTGCAAAAGGCAAACGCGTGCTCGATTGCTTCACCAACCAAGGAGGCTTCGCCCTCGCTTGCGCCAAGGCCGGTGCTGCCCACGTCACCGCCGTCGATATTTCAGCCAGCGCATGCGAAGCTGCTAGAAAAAATGCCGCGCTGAACAACGTCGAAATCGAAGTGCTTGAGCACAACGTCTTCGATTTCCTCAAACACGCAAAACCCGAGTATGACATGATCATCCTCGACCCTCCGAGTTTTACCCGCAACAAGGCGACTCTGATGGACGCGATGCGCGGCTATAAGGAAATTCATCTCCGCTCTCTGAAATTATTAGAAAATGGAGGTCTGCTTTCCACCTTCTGTTGTTCCTACCACGCCTCGCGCGAGCTCTTCATGGACAACCTGATAGATGCCTCCGTGGACGCAAAAAAATCCGCCCGCTTCGTGATGAATCACAGTCAACGCGCCGATCACCCGATCCTAATTTCCATTCCAGAGACAGGCTACTTGAAGGGCTTTACCGTGGAAGTCATCGCAAGCCGATAGAAGGCAAGCACCCTTGGATCTAACGTGATACTATTTCTGCTGGAAAACTCGGAGAAATCGCTTGTGAAATTGATCGGTCGTCGAGGGTGCCCACCGTGACAAATACCATAGAATTTTCGCGGACAATGGGAAAACCATCGTTTTCTCTCCCCGCACCACTCCTGCTAGAAACCCCATCGCAGCTTGCTCAGGGCTCATCATTTTCACAGGGAGATCGCGGATCATCGCCTCCCGATCCGCGCCTACAATCCGATCTTGAGTGAAAATCCCACTGTCCACATAACCTGGACACGCCACGGAAACTTTCACCCCGTAGGCTTTCGCTTCGGCCCTCAGCGAGCGAGAAAATTCAAGAATCGCCGCCTTGGAAGTGGTATAGGCAGCGGCCGTTGCGTAGCCGGTGGCGCCGGCGATGGAAGCCGTGTTGATGATATGTCCCGATCCTTGGCCGATCATGATCGGATAGATCAGATGGGTCCCGTTGATGACCCCTATCAGATTAATATCAAGTAACCACTTCCAGCGATGAAAAGGCAGATTCTGGGCCTCTCCCAAGAGGGTGACTCCAGCATTGTTGAAGAGATAATCGATTGACTTTGAAATTCTAACTACCTCGTTGACCGCTAAGGTATAGGAAGCGATATCGCAAACGTCAACGGTGCCGCAATGGATCGTGCCAGGGCCTTCGCACTCTTTCGCCAAATCAGCCAGTCCCTTCGCATCGATGTCGAATGCATGAACTGTGGCACCGCAGCGGGAGAGAATATTTGCAAGCGCTCTGCCGATTCCTGAGGCGGCCCCGGTGAGAACCACTGTCCGACCTTCAAAAGTCCGGATCATTGAGGAGGTGGGTTTCATGGTGACTGCCGGAAATTTTTGACCATTTTTGCGTGAACGATATCAATCACGAGCGGCATCCGCGTGGCGACCCATTTCATCACCGATGCATAGGCCGGAAGTGCAAACTCACGCTTATCGCAATTCACCGCGTGCAGAATAGCTCTCGCCGTTTCCTCTGCAGAGAGGATGCGAAAGCCTAACCCTTTGATGGAATTCATAGTCTTCTCGTAAGTCGTCTTCCGAAACATCGCAGACTTATAAATGTCGGTATCAACATAGCCGGGAGACGCGAGGAAAATTGAAATCCCATGAGACTTTCCTTCATGACAAAGACTGCGATAAAGACCTAACAATCCGGCCTTCATGGTTGCGTAGGCAGTCGCCGTAGGATAACCGGCATAACCTGCGAGCGAGGAAACAAAGATGATTTTGCCGGCTTTTTGCTCCACCATATTCGCATAAAAGTGACGCCCCCATTGCACCGGACTGAGGAGATCGGTTCGATAGATTTTATCCCAATCTTCCGGGAGCATGTCTTGAACCTCTCCAAATAGAGTAACAGCAGCCGCTAGATACACGGTGTCCACCTGCTTTCCGCTTGGAAAAGTCGCGTTTAAAAAATGATCGGCAGCATCGAGATCGGCTAGGTCGATTTTTGCGATCTCCGCAATCGCACCTTTTGCACGGACCTGACTGGCAACTTCATCCAAGCGATGCGGATCACGACCGATCAGCCAAATCACGCGCTGCGGTGCCGCGAGCTGAATCGCAATTTCACGGCCGATTCCAGAACTGGCACCGGTCACGACGATTGTTTGGGAGCCCGATCCTTGCATCAGAACTTTTGTTGCCAGGAAAGGACAAGCGCATTGTGACGTGCTTCGTATTTTCCGTTAGCCAAAGGATTTGTTGCCCCATCGACGGTCCGGTTAGAGTAGCCAAATTGATAAGCAAGCATCCAAGACGCCCAGTCCATTTTACGTCCGAATCCAAGATTGAACCAATGCCGATTCGCATCAGAAACACCCGGAGTGAAATTGGTGTCCGGTTGCGAGCTCGCATTAAAATCATACCCGGCGGCGAAGATATAGCCGCTCGGCGTGGTGTAGGATCCACCTAGTTCGTAGATAAAGGAAGATTTCCAATCGAATTTCACGGGAGTCGAGCCGACAGTTGAATTGTCCAGAGTCAGCGTGTTGAGATTGTCCCAATTCAGCCACTCCACATTCGCCTCCAGGTTCCAACCCGGAGCAGGGCGATAGGAATAACCACCCGCAATTCGGGCTGGAGCCATAAAGTCTAACTCTGCGGATTTATCATCTTTCAGAAACGCATTGTTAGTTGTCGTTCTCCCCTGGAGGTTGAACGTGGACTCGCTGGAATAAACGAGTCCGAATGCATGTTGTTCGCATGGCTGCCATCTGACGCTTAAGGCCCCGGAGTAGCCAATGTCATCACCAGAAAATCGCAGGTAACTGCCCGGCGTTCCAAGCCCTTGCTCCAATGTTAGATCCGCGTAATTCACGGATAGTGAAGCACCGACTGAAAGCTCGTTAGTGACCTTGTAAGCCACTGCTGCCGTGCCGCTAATATACATCAGCCGGGCTTCGGTGACCACGGTGCTGAAATTCGTATCGCGCCCCCAATCCGTTCCCAGTCCAAACGGACTGTTTAGACCAAATCCGAACGAAAGTTTGTCGTTATACGGTTGCACGTAAAAAAGCGAAGGAGCCGCCTGTAGCTCGGTCTTGGCATCACTCGATTGTCCGGCGACGTTCGCTTCGTTTCCAAGAACGATCGCATAGACGCCGACCTGCGCCTCCGGTTTTTCGAGTTGGGTCATCCCGGCTGCATTGTAAAAAACCGCAGCGGCACTGTCGGCAGTTGCGACAAATGCGTTTCCTCGGGCTGTCGCGAAGGCATCTTGGTTCGGCAAATAGTAGCCTGCTGCCATAACACTGGATGGCAACAAACCGATGAATAGGGATGAGAAGTCTCGGATTTTCATGGCGTTCGGGGTGGGTTACTCAAAAGACGATGTTCTTAATAGTTAATTTATCTTCATTGTCAGGTTAAATTTGATTAAATTAGAAAGGTTTAAGAAAACCGCTGGTGTTTGCTTCGAGATAGATGGCTTTCGCCAGGGCGTGCCAAAGCTCGTCAACGGCACTCGTCCACGGCAATCACACGCCATTTAGGATTGTCGCGCGACTTCGGACGACACGGTTTTCATGATCCCGACTTAGGATCGGAATGAGCAGCAACACTGCTTCAGAGAGACTTAATCAAGGTCCGTCAAATAGCGCTCGGCTTCGAGGGCAGCGGCGCAACCTTGCCCGGCAGCAGTGATCGCTTGGCGGTAGTAGTGGTCCGCCACATCGCCCGCAGCGAAAAGGCCGGGAGTCTTAGTCGAGGTGCGGCCAGGGTTTTGAAGGATGTAGCCGTTTTCGTCCATGTCCACGAGATCACCTAGGAAACCGCTGTTCGGCACATGGCCGATGGCGACGAAAACGCAGGCGACATCGAGCTCCTTTTTCTCTCCGGTGATGAGATTTTCAAGCATCACGGCGCGCATTTCGCCTTTTTCGTCGGTGAGATATTCACTCACGGTCGAGTTCCAAATCGGCTCGATCTTCGGGTTCGCAAGGGCGCGGTCGGCCATAATCTTCGATGCGCGCAATGCTTCCCGACGGTGGATGAGGTAAACTTTGCTGGCGAAACGGGTGAGAAAACCGGCCTCCTCACACGCACTATCACCGCCGCCGATCACACAAACCGGCACATCGCGGTAAAACGCCCCATCGCAAGTCGCGCACGATGTTAGGCCATGGCCGATGAGTTCCTTTTCCTTATCAATCCCAAGGTGGCGCGGGGCAGCACCGGTGGCGATGATGACGGTTTTTGCCTCAAAAGTTTCCGATCCGGCGTTGAGGAGAAATGTGCCATCCTCGCGGCGTTCGATGGATTCCACGCTGGCCCAAGCGATGCGTGCGCCGAATTTCTCTGCCTGCGCCTGCATTTTTATCATTAGGTCAGGCCCCATGATGCCTTCCGGGTAGCCGGGGAAATTCTCCACTTCGGTCGTTGTCGTGAGCTGTCCACCGGGCTGGGTGCCTGACAACAAGAGCGGTGTTAGATTCGCGCGGGCGGTGTAAATAGCGGCGGTGTATCCCGCGCAGCCGGTGCCGATGATGATGACGTTTTCCATGGTAGTGTAAGCGATGAGGCGCGGGAGTATTCCGACGGATATTGGAACGAGTCAATCCCCGACACGCCGTCTTGGGGTTGATAGATGACAGCCGATTGTTGAGCTTTGAAATTTGAGGAAATATCGAAGAACCCGCCAGTTCCTCCAGCTGCTTCCGCACCAACGTGATCGCGTCTTCAAACCCTTCCGGCGGATACTTGTATTTCCTCAAAAGCTGCCGGATCAGAATCCGCATCCTCGCCCGCACGCTGTCGCGGAATTGCCAATTCAGTGCCTGCGTTAGCAGGCTTAGTCAAATGGCGAAGCCCTCACCGGCTGGCCGTAGGCAAAATTTATTCCGGCTTTCATTCATTCATTCATCAAACCCGCGCGGACCAATCATCCGCCAGAGCATGGGCCTGGGCCAAGACCAAAGCAATCGCTGCCTCCTGGCCCTCCGGCGGATACTTGTATTTCCTCAATAGCTGCCGGATCAAAATCCTCATCCTCGCCCGCACACTCTCCCCGAACTGCCAATCCACCGTCGTGCTGTTCCGCAGCTTTTCTGTCAGCTCGCTCGCCAGCTTCTTCAACGTCGCATCGCCCATGGAAAGCAGCACCTCCGGCCGATCCGCCAACGCATCGTAGAACGCCTCCTCGTCCGGATTCAGGCCCAGCTCCTCGTGGCGCTTCATCGCCTCCTGCATGTCCTTGGCCATCTGGATCATCTCCTCGATCACCTGCGAGCTTTCGATCATCCGGTTGTGATACTTCCGCAGCGCCTCGATCAGCCGGTCGCTGTATTTCTTTTCCTGAACCAAATTCGTCCGCGTCTGCGCCTTGATCTTCCCTTGCAACAACCGTTCCAGCAACTCCACCGCCAGGTTCTTCTTCTCCATCCGCCGCACGTCTTCCAGGAACGCATCGGATAGCAGACCGATGTTCGGCCGCTCCAGTCCGGCCATTTTGAAAATGTCCTGCACATCCTCCGCCTTCACCGCGTTGTCGAGGATCTGCTTCAGCGCGCTGTGCTTCTGCTCCGCGCTGCGCTTCTTGTCCACGCCATCGAACTTCCGCAACACCGCGCTGATCGCCGACAGAAACGCCAACTCCTTCTTCAGCTCCTTCGCGCCGTCCAGCGTCGAGCACAGTGAATACGCCACATTCGCCGCCGCGTGGCTGTGGCGTCTCGCCGCAGACCATTGAAATTGCCGTTGATCTCGTTCTTGTCGCCCAGGCCGAGGATGTGGTTCGCCGCCGCAGGCAGAAGCGCCAGCACCTCCGTCGGTGTCCCTTCGAATTTGCTGTAGTCGAAGCCATGGAAAAGCCCGCGCAGCACGTCCAGCTTTTCCAACAGAACCTCCAGCGCCTTCTCCGCCTTTAAGGTCGGCGAGCCCTTGCCCTTCGCATCCGTGTAAGTCTTCAGCGCGTTCTTCAGCTCCGCGGCGATCCCGATGTAGTCCACCACCAACCCGCCTTCCTTGCCGGCGAACACCCGGTTCACCCGCGCGATCGCCTGCATCAGGTTGTGGCCCGCCATCGGCTTGTCCACATACATCGTGTGACAGCACGGCGCGTCGAATCCTGTCAACCACATGTCCCGCACGATCACCAGCTTCAGCGGGTCCTTCGCATCCTTGAATCGCTTCGCCAGCCGCTTCTTCTGGCCCTTGCTATACACATGATCCTGCAATCCCGGCCGGTCCGACGCCGTGCCCGTCATCACGATCCGGATCGCCCCGTCCTCGTGATTCCAGCCGATGTCCTTGCCGTCCTTCGTCAACTTCGTGCCCGCCCACTCCGGGCGCAGCTTGATGATCTCATCGAAGAGGCTCACGCAAATGTCCCGGCTCATCGCCACGACCATCGCCTTGCCTTCCAGCACGCTCGTCCTCGTCTCGTAGTGTTCCACCAGATCCGCGACGATCTCCTCCACCCGTTCCTTCGCGCCCACCAGCTTTGCCCACTTGCCCTTTGCTTTCACGCGGGCCACCAGCGAATCTCAAGAGGCGAAGCTTTTTGAATCAAAACTTTTGGAGCTGTAAGATTTCCAATGCTCGATGTTCACTGTCCTCATTGTTTTGTCAAATTCGTTTAGGGCATTTACCCGACTGTTCGCACCGCCGAATTTTGTCTGGCGGCGAATAAATATTTTTTTGAATGTTGCGACCAAAGATACTGGTATCTCTCGTCCTTCGTAATCAATTAGGCGGTTTTTTGTGTGCAAAAAGAGAATTTCGGTAGCTGCGCGAGAATCAGTTGCCATGATGAAATCTTCGATCATAGTAATCGCTCGTGAATCGCGTAAATCACTTAAAAGTAACAAAAGCAAAAACCGCTTAAAGTCGCTATTCGTGTTGCTGATCACATCACAGATGGTTTGACAAAGTGACGGATTTCCCAACGAAGATGACATGAATCCGTGGCCGGTCCATGTGAGAATATATGCCGCAAATGTTCTGAATTTCTCATCTTTCGAAAACTGAAAATAAAAATCAATTAGCGTGAAATTTGTGGTGATATGAAAGTCAAGAATGCGATCCAAGTATAGCTCTTTCCAATCTCCATCAATATTTTCGAGATTCTTGAAAATGCTGTAAAATGAATGCAATCCAGTTATTTGCATTGTTAGCTCATCGGCCGAATTATCACGCCCTTTTTCCATCATCTTCTTTCGATTGGTGGAAATACTACGTTTCTGTTTGTCATATTCTTCATCCTCGGCTTCATAATCGACTCTACATTCAAGATTCTCCGTCGCCACTTTATCTGCCTCTTCCGGCTTTCTCGATTCGGGCATTAATAGGTCTGAAATATGCGAATCGAGATCTTTCAACCTCAATTCTCCGCTGGCAACAAACCGAGCCTCCACCGCATTCATAAGCTTTTCTGCAAGTGTCAGATTTTCCCGATCAAGCCCGGCAAAAAGGGACAGGGAATGAGCAACTCTACCACACTGTTCTACTGTATTTGTATACGATAACGGGTCTGCTAGTCCTTCTTTAAAAGCGAGCGCCAAATAATAATCGAAGAAGGCAAAATGTGCGAAACCAATTTCGTCTTCCTCCGCCCTTAGAATACCCGCATTCATGAGATTTTGAGCAAACACCTTTGGATCAACAGCAAGTCGCTTTGGACCAAAGAAATCTGAGATAATAGTCGTAAGCTCCTCTTGTTTAATGCTGATATCTTCAGTAGCCAGGCATTTGATGGCCATAATTTCGAGAACTTTTCTGCGATTGTATAGAGACTCGACACTACTCGGCTCATTTATGCCCAATCTGACCTGCTCAATCTTTTCCAAAAGCCTTAAAAATGACAAGCTGGAGAAACCGGCTCCGGCTTTTGGAAATATACTCATGTAAAGACTAATAACAGTAGGCGTTGCCGGAAGATCGACTGTCCGTATGCATTCGCTAACAAATTTATAAGCAGATTCTGGATCGACTTCAGTTCCAGAGAACAACTTATTTGCGAATTCGCGGATACGACTTGGCCCCCAAGGGCGTACTTCAACGAATAAAGTATTTTCAAATTTCTCATCCTGTGCAAATGCGTCTGCTATGACATTTCCTACTGCGGCACAATAGGACCATCCAAATTCGTCACAAACGTTCGTCAATATTTTAATGAATTCGCTTGGATTCCTTGCCGGGACGTCCGTGCACACAAGTAGTTCAATGTGCAACAGATCATCCGATGAGTATCCAGCTTTTCGTTCGACTAATGACATAAAAGAATCTCGGTCTATATCACTCGGCATATCGGAGGTTGCCAAATAAATAGCGACTTGATAACGGGCACCCGTCACCCCGCCTTGCTTGTCCATAGAGGCCAGGGTCTTCAAAAGTATAGTTTTTCCAGCGTCTCGTGGACCGCATATAATGGTGTTTCTCGACAGGAGGTCATGAATTGAAAGAGACTTATCAACAGTTTTTCGCTCCCCTCCTTTAAACTTAAAACTGCGAATCTTAGGGGTTATGAATACCGGTGTATCGGTTCCTTGGAGACTGGATAGCGCCTTAT
>JANYEC010000061.1 GCA_025363295.1 Akkermansiaceae bacterium | reverse complement strand
ACTGTCACGCCTAAAGAAGGGAGACGGGCGCAAGGCGATGCTGGCAGCATTGTTGCGAAGACGGTCGATAGTCAGCTTTGAATGGATTGCCATACGACTGCATATGGGGCATCCTGCTTCAGTAAGTCGATTGGTGTGCAGCGTGAAACAGGATCTGAAACAGAAGAAAAGAGTCGATGAATTGGATAAAATGTTACAATGCGCGGACTGACCCCAGAAAAGCGGCGGGCGGAGTTGTCGAAACCCGCTACCAAGGCCAAGCCTCACCTCAACATGCAACAAAGGGCGACATGCGCTCGTATGAACAATATGGCGGAAGCTCGTCAATTCCGGCAATTTCAATTGAGCTTGATGATGGGTGGGGGCGCTGAGAGAGTCATTGCTAGATGAGCAAATGGCCAGCATTTCGGGAAGGAATCATTACCGCTTGGCACGCAGTGTTGGACTACGACCAAAAGGTTCCCGCCCGCAAGCGGGATATGACCACCAAGCAGCGGGCATCTCAAAAGGCTGCTAGATTGAAGGCAGATTTCAGACGCGCTGAAAAAGCCAAGGTGCGTGCAGCGGTCAAAGCGGAAATGGCAATTGAAAGACAGCAGCGTGTGGCGACGAAAACCGAGCTGATTGTTCCAGACGTGATGCCACCGCCCATTCAAGAGGTGCACAGAATTTCTGTCCAACGAATCCCATCTATCCGGCGAGGGGTTGGGTATTGCCCCGCCTGCGGCAGTGGAATGAGGAAAGGCAGCCGCGCTACTGATTCGGGGTCAGGATGCCTCATCCTAATAGTGGGGCTTTTGCTTGCGCCGATCCTTTGTGGGATTCCTCTCATTTTGATTGGCTTTCATTACATGAGCAAGCGAGAGGGGTTCTGGCAGTGCTCTCAATGCGGGATGCAAACTGGCCGGAAAATCGGATTCTTTGAATTCTCCATGTAACTCTCATGATACGCGCCCTGCTCTTTATTTTTGCTGGTCTCGTGCTGCCATTCTCTGGGGTCAGTCCGCGCATTGCAACATTTCATCTGATAGATAGTTCCGTTCATCCTGTTCAACTCCCTCCCGGAAGATCGTCGCTCCGCCCCACCTTTTCATCCCGCTGCGTGCGGATCACGTGTGCTGCTCGCCTGCGGGTCCATGTGACGTGCGCGGGGTAATGCTGCATCTCGGTCCGGGTGCCTCCCGCAAGCGGGTCCCTCCCTCCCCGGATGTTCCCTCGGGGAATACCCTCGGCAGCATTTGACTCCACTATCGCTCCGTCCAAGCCAGTTAGGCCTACGGCAGGGAATGATCGCCGTTAGCACGGCTTCCCGCGTTCCCGTCACAGTCACAAGTCCCCTCCGGCATGCAGCCCCCGCGCCAGCACGAAGTCAGGCTCGTTATCATGAGTCGGAGGAGTGGGTTGATAGTGTTCATGAAAACGCTGTTCAATTCTCGTATGAGGTCAATCGGGAATTATTGAGTTTGGTTAGTCGCACATTGGAGCGTCGGCATTCAGCCGATCGTTTTCGTCTGACTTCCTGTCGGCCGAGCGCTGCCGGGAAATAGGATATCCACGGCGAATAGCGCTCAGGATTAACGCGCTGCTAGAAATCCGAGAAGAGGTCCATCTGTGGCGCGTTCGGTTTTGGGAGAACGTCTTGATCTTGAACCATGTTTTTCGCCTTGGGGCCTTGGGTTTTGGCTTCGGGTTTGACGGAGTGAAGTTCGAGGTGAGAGAGGATCGACTTGGCGCGCTCGACGACGGATTTCGGAAGACCTGCCAGGCGGGCGACTTGGATGCCGTAAGATTTGTCAGCGGCACCGGGGAGGATCTTGTGCAAGAAGATGATTTCTTCGTTCCACTCTCTAACGGCTACGTTGTAGTTGGCGACGGCGTCTCTCGTGTTAGCCAAATCAGTGAGCTCGTGATAGTGGGTGGCGAAGAGGGTACGGCAACCGATGGCGTCGTGTAAATGTTCTGCGACAGACCAAGCGATAGAGAGGCCGTCGAAGGTGGCGGTGCCGCGTCCGATCTCGTCGAGGATGACGAGTGAGCGATCGGTGGCGTGGTTGAGGATGAGGGCGGTTTCGCTCATTTCTACCATGAAGGTGGATTGGCCGCGTGAGAGATCGTCGGACGCACCCACGCGACAAAAGATGCGGTCCACGAGGCCGAGGGTGGCGGATTCCGCGGGGACGTAGGCGCCGATCTGGGCCATCACTGCGATGAGCGCGATTTGGCGAATGTAGGTAGATTTACCCGCCATGTTAGGTCCGGTGAGGATTTGGAGGCGGGCAACGTCGGGATCTAGCTCCGTGTCGTTAGGAACAAATTTAACATCGGTGAGAGTTTGCTCGAGGACGGGGTGGCGACCGTTCGTGATGAAAAAGGCGCGGGATTCATCCAGCACGGGGCGGCAGTGGCGGTGAAGCTGGGCGATTTCAGATAGAGCGCAAAGCACGTCGATTTCCGCGATGGCGGCGGCGGTTTGTTGGAGTTCGGGGAGGTGGGTGATGACTTGAGTGCGAAGCTGGGTGAAGAGCTCGGCTTCGAGTTGTTTGGAGCGTTCCTCCGCACCTAACACTTTATTTTCCATCTCCTTGAGCGCCGGGGTGATGTAGCGCTCGGCGTTAGACATGGTTTGCTTGCGCGTGTAGTCGTCCGGGACTTTCGCGAGGTGACTGGTGGTGATTTCGATAAAGTAACCAAAAACATTGTTAAATTTGATTTTCAGCGATTCGATCCCAGTGCGTTTGCGTTCGTCTTCCTGAAGGCGTGCAATCCAGTCTTTCCCCCCACGGGCGGCAGAGCGGAGTTCGTCAAGCTCGGGTGACCAACCATCGCGAATGATGCCGCCGTCACGGAGGTTAGAAGGAGGTTCGCCGGCGAGAGCGGAGGCGAGGAGGGTGGTTAGGTCGGAGAAATTGTGGAGAGAAGTGATCAGTGAGCAGTGATCAGTGAGCAGGGAAGAAAGGTCTTCCTTGAGGGAGGGAATGTGATCCAAGGAGTGACTGAGAGACTGCAAATCGCGGGCGTTACCAGAGCCTTGGGAGAGACGGGAGGTGGTGCGTTCGATGTCGCGGATACCTTTGAGAGATTCGCGGCATTTTGAGAGGAGGAAGGGTTCTGCGAGAAATGCAGCGATGATGTCTTGGCGTGATGTTAGAATTTTTAGATCTCGAAGTGGGTGGAGGATCCAATCGCGGAGCAGGCGCGCGCCCATCGGAGTGGCGGTGCGGTCGAGCACGCCTAGCAGCGTATGTTGCTTGCCGGAGCGAGAATCGACGAGGTCGAGGTTGCGCTGTGAGGCGGCATCGATGAGGACGTGATCGGCGTTTTCCCGGACGTGTGGCGTGTGGAGGTGGGAGCAGTTTCTCCGAAGCTGATGGATCAGATAGTGCATCACCGCTCCTGCGGCCCCGCTGGCGGCGTGGAGATTGGCGCAGCCAAAGCCGTCTAACGAGTGGACGTTAAAGTGATCTTTTAAGAGCTGCGTGGCGTGCTCGGGGAGGAACGCGTAGCCTTCGTAAATGAGGCAGTTTTTCAGGGCTCCGAATTCGGCGGATTGATGGTCCGGGATGAGAAGTTCTGAGGGGGAAATGCGGGCGAGCTCGTCTTCTAGCAAGCCGTTGTCGGAATACTCGGCGATGGTGAACTCGCCGGTGGTGTGATCGATGCAGGCGAGGCCTAGGTTTTTTCCGTGGCGAAAAACGCCAGCGAGGTAGTTTGGGCGTTGGTCGTCGAGCAGGGTGAGGTCGTCGATGGAGCCGGGAGTTAGAATCCGGGCGATCTCGCGGGAAACGAGTTTTCCGGCGACAGGCTCGGACGTCTGCTCGGCGATGGCGACGCGCTTATTCGCCTTCAGCAAGCGGGCGATGTAGCCTTGCGCGGCGTGATAGGGCACGCCGCACATCGGGGTGCCGCCGCGCTTGGTCAGAGCGACGTTCATGATGGGTGCCGCCGCCTTAGCATCCTCAAAAAACATTTCATAAAAATCGCCGAGGCGGTAAAACAGGATGATGTCGGCGGGCAGGGATTTCCTCATGGCCTGGTATTGGGCCATCATGGGGGTCAGCGCGGGCTCGGACATGAGCGGAGACTGGAGGGCGTGCGACAGGGAATCAAGTAGCGAGGGTTTGAAAAAAGACTCGACACGGGGGGCGGATTACCATACCGAGTATGGCATGAAGATGACCATGCATATTGACGAAGACTTGTTGAAGCGAGTCATGGACGAATACGGCTACGAAAGTAAGACCGAGGCCGTCGAAATGGCGTTGCGCGAGCTGGACCGTAAAGCCCGGTTCCGCCGCTTCGGGACCGAGGGCTTGGGCTTGACCGTCGAAGAGTGGGAAGACGCCGTTTTCCCCGGATACGATCCCAAGAACTTGGCCGTGTATGATCCGTTGAGCAGCAAAGTCGCCGAAGATCCCAAGAAATATGGAAAGTGACGTCCTGATCGACAGTAATGTTTTCATCGATCTGATGAGACATCGGGGAGATCCCGCGCCCTGGCTCTACCGCTGGGCGGGGATCCGCAATCTGGCGATCTGCGGGATGGTGCGGGTGGAGGTGCTTCGCGGGGTGAAGTCTCCAAAGGCCTACCGCAGCCTCAACGACTTCATGGACGTGATGGTCAATATCCCCGCTTCGAACCGGCTTTGGGATGAGGCTGCCGCTCTCGCCTGGAAGCTGGACCGCAAAGGCCTGGTCATTCCGGGAACGGACGTGCTCATCGCGGCAAGCGCGATTGCGATCGGAGCCGCAGTCCTCACGTCGGACGCGCATTTTAAACGGATTGATGGCTTGCGGGTGATCGAACCGCCAAAGGAATGGTTTGAAAAATAAAAACGGACTCCGGTGAGGGAGTCTGAATAATTAGAGAAAAACAGGCAGGAATGCCTGTGTCACTTTATCTAACGCGCTCTAGCAACCAGGCTAGCAGGTTGCGGATAGGGAGGCGCTCTTGCTCCATCGAATCGCGGTGGCGGACGGTGACGGTGTCTTTCAGTTCGTCGCCTTGTTCACCGAGCGTTTCGAAATCGACGGTCACGCAGAATGGCGTGCCCACTTCGTCTTGTCGGCGATAGCGACGGCCGAGCGCACCGCCGTCGTCGTAGAAAACATTCATCCACGGTTGGAGCGTCTTTTGGATCTCCCGGCAGATCGCGACTTGTTCCTCGTTCTTTTTCAGCAGGGGAAAAATGCCGACTTTGATCGGAGCCATGCGCGGAACGAAACGCAGAACCGTGCGCACGTCTTCCTTGCCCTTTTCATCGGTTAGTGTTTCTTCATCGAACGCCTCGCAAATCAGCGCGAGCACCGTGCGATCGCATCCGGCGGACGGCTCGACGACGTGGGGAAGGAATTTTTCCTTCGTTTCTTCATCGAAGTAAACGAGCGATTTACCCGCACCTTTTTCATGCACGCCGAGATCGTAATCCGTCCGATAGGCCACGCCTTCGAGCTCCTGAATGCCGAATGGAAATTCATATTCGATGTCGTAAGTTTTCTGTGAGTAGAAAGCGCGCTCGCCATCCGGGATATCGAGAATGTGCAGCTTTTCGCGCGGGATGCCGATTTCTCCGTAGAATTTCAGGCGTTCTGCTAGCCATTCTTCCGTTAGGCGTAGGCCGTCGTTAGGGTGGCAAAAATACTCGATCTCCATTTGCTCAAACTCGCGGGAGCGGAAGGTGAAATTGCGTGGGTTGATCTCGTTACGGAACGACTTGCCGACCTGTGCGATACCGAAGGGAAGTTTGACACGGTTAGAGTCGAGCACGTTCTTATACTGGCAGAAAATCGATTGTGCGGTCTCCGGGCGGAGGTAGGCGATGCCGTCTCCCGTCGCGCCCATGTTAGTTTTGAACATGAGCTCGAACTGCTTTGGCTCGGAAAGCACGCCACCGCAATGCGGGCATGGATTTTGCAATCCTGTCTGGGCAAGTTGTTCCGTGGCCATCAGCTGATAGAAATGCCAGGGTTCCATGGATTGACCGAGCCGCTCCGATTCCTCGGTGAAAAAACTCAACGTAACATCCGGATTCCTAACTAAGGCTAGGCCGGGTGCCAGTTTTTTGCCGTATTTATTCACCCATCGTTTGAGCTGCTCCCCATTGCCGGAAGCTCCCGAGATGTGACCGTCTGCCGTGACGGTCATGGCTCCGGCGAGCGACTGAGGCCACTCCGCTTCCGCCATCATGCTCTGCAATTGATCGAAGCGAATGTGTTTCTTGCAATGCTTGCACGTTGCCATAGGATCCGAAAATCCACCGACGTGACCCGACGATACCAGCACTTGCTCCATTGTTAGAATCGCGCCGTCCATGCCCAGCACGTCATCGCGTTCCTGCACGGTTTTCCGCCACCAGTAGTCCTTTAAATTCCGCTTCAGTTCGGCACCCAGCGGGCCGTAATCCCAGCAACCGTTGAGACCGCCATAAATTTCACCCGCTTGGAAAATGAAGCCGCGGCGTTTGCACAGGGACACGATTTTTTCCATGCGGGCGGGATCGGTAACGTCTTTATTGGCCATGTATGTGAAAGGTTGGGCGCGAAGGGAAGCAGGCCCGAAGGAAAGCGGCAAGACCGGATCTTCCTCAAGCCCGGCCCTTCAAAGCAGCGTCCCACGCAGGATCACCCCGGCCACCGCGAAGTAAATGATTAGTCCCGTCACGTCCACTAGCGTGGCCACGAACGGAGCGGACGATGTCGCTGGGTCGAGTCCGAGACGTTTCAGTAAAAACGGTAGCATCGACCCGGAGAGTGTGCCCCACAGCACTACGCCGATGAGGGAAACTCCCACAGTCATCGCGATCAGAAACCAGTGAGGCCCATACATGTCGGAAAATGCCGACCACGCAGCAATCCGCACGATCCCGATGGTGGCAAGTATCATGCCCAAAATCAGCCCTGAGAAAATCTCACGCCGCATCACTTTCCAGCAATCCCCTAAGCCCACTTCGCCGATCGCCATGGCGCGGATAATCAGCGTGGCAGCCTGCGAGCCACTATTTCCACCGCTGGAAATGATGAGTGGAACGAAAACTGCTAGGATAACCGCCTTGGAAATCTCGTCCTGAAAATGGCCCATCGCGGTGGCTGTTAGCATTTCTCCGACAAAAAGAACGACAAGCCAGGTGGCCCGCTTTTTTACCAGTCTTGCGAGCGAAATATCCATGTAAGGCTCATCAAGCTGCTCCATACCACCGAGCTTCTGTATGTCTTCCGTCGCCTCTTCTTCGACCACATCGAGGATGTCATCTACTGTCACGATGCCAACCAATCCGCCGTGGCCATCGATGACTGGCAGCACCGTGCGGTCGTATTTTCGGAAGGCCGCAACGGCCGTTTCTTGGTCATCGGTTGCGGTTAGAGCAATGAAAACGTTGTTCCGCAGATCTTTCACTTGTGTTTCCACAGGGCAGAGCAGGATTTCCCGGATGCGCACCTCATCGACCAGCTTGCCAGACGGAGCCACCACGTAAAGCACGTTGAGGGTTTCGCGATCGCGGCCGTGGCTGCGAATGTGGTCGAGCACCTCACGCGCTGTCCACTCGTCGCGCAGCGTTAGATATTCTGATGTCATCATCCGCCCGATGCTATTTTCGGGGTAATCCAGCAATCGCAGGGCCACTGCACGTTCTTTCGGCGAAAGCGACTCCACCATGCGGGCGCAAACGGCAGTCGGCATTTCTTCGAGCAAGGCCGTCCGGTCATCGGGCGACATGGAATCCAAGATCCCGGCCGCTTGTTCATTGCCCATCGCATGAATCAGCTCTTCCTGAGCCTCCACCGGCAGGTATTCAAAAACTTCCGTGGCCAGTTGCATCGGCAACAATCGGAAAAGCGCAGCCTGCTCTGCGGGCTCGAATTCTTCGATCACTTCCGCAGAGTCTGCCGGGGTGAGACCAGCCAGCGCAGCGCGGATTCCCATGAAATTCCGGGCTTCGAGAAGCTCTGCTAAAACTTCGGATGTCAGTTGATTGCTCATCGGCCCAGAGAGTTTGAGTAAAACCGCCCTCCGCATGGCGTGCGTGGCTCGGATGAGCAAGAGCAATCCTCAATCCGTAATCTAATCAAAATGGTATTTTCCCGAAATCCACCCGAGTCGGCCCATTGAAGACGACTACGCGATGACGTGATATCCGAATGGCCGGAAATGGGATATCTCTTGTGGGTCGCCGCAAGCATCCGTCCCCCCGAGGTCATGCGGTGACAAAATCAATACTCTCCCCCCGAGTTCAGGAGGCCGGCGCAAATCGAATTTCCCCCCCATATTCGACTTACGCCGGTTTCTTCATTTTCCACCCATGCGCCCCGTTTTTGAGTGGAGCCAAATTGGAAAACGCTACTTCGCGGTGAATACCCGCGAGGCGGAAAGCGCGAAGTTTTCCGGATCATACATCGATTCCACCTTGGCGGGAGGCGCGGTGGCTTTCCCGGCGATGGTGCAGCGGGCGAGGTAGCTAACAGTGTAGGTGCCCTTGCGCCAGACCTCATCGAGGAAAAACTCCGCGCGGTCCGTGCGCAACTCGGAGTGGCTCACATTCCATTCGTTTTCGCTGGTGCGAATGCCGGCAGCAGCGCTCTGGGAGGCGAAGTCGTTGTTCACGGTTTCGAAAAGCGACGGAAGTGGATCTTCAATGACCAGATAGTGGGTATGGTCCTTGGGCAGGGTGACTCGCAGCGAGACCCGGATGAGATCGCCAACTTTGGGTTCAGTTAGAATTTCAGCCATGCCAGCGGAGTTGATCCGTTGATAGATTCTGTCGATAGAAAGCCCGTTCTTTGCGACGGGTTGCACTGGCATGAGCTTCGGCTTGGAGCTAACATTCACACGGACGAACGAGTTGGGACTGGAAGTGAGATCGAGTTTGAGATCCGGGCTAAGCTTGAACGAACGCGCGGCAGTGGGTTGATCGGCGTTGAGAGAAATGGTTTCCAATCCCTTGTCCGTTTCTAATTGGATGGCTAGAGGTTCGTCCTTCAGTTCCTGGCTATCCGCATAGGACGCCATCGCCATCAGACTCCATCCGTTTACCCAAGTCGTGCGCCAATGGCCATAAGGGTTGCGATCATGAAGCATTCTATCAAGAGCCTTGGTGGCTTGTTCTCCGGATGGCTCAGCAGCGATCCATGCGATCACATCATACGCCTCCTCGGCGGTCCATGACATCCATTCGTCGTTCTTGAGCGTGAAGGGCACCTTAGACGTTAGAATGGATTTCGCGGTGGTTTGATTTTTCTCGTTTCCTTCATCGATCAGGCAGATGGCGGTAGCCAGCAGAGCGCGGGCACTGGGTGATAGATATTCAAGATGTTTCAGTAGGACGTTGTTGTAGGCCGTCTGGGGTTCGCCTGCTAGAGTCAACACGAGTAGCGTGCGGGCATGGCGTTCGAGCGCGGATGGGGACTTCTCCGTCGCCAAACCACGCAGGCTTTCGATGAGGTTTCCCTTAAGCGCGGTGATCGCACTTTCAGGAACATTCGCACCTTTTTCCGCTGCCATCATCAGGACCATTCCTGCATAGGAGGTGGCCCAGGGGACGGATTCGGTGCCGCCCGGCCAGTAGGAAAACGAACCGTCGGGGAGTTGCATCGAGAGCAGTCGATCCGCGCCCGCTTGGATCGCGGCAGTGACTTTTAACTCGGGAATTTTGGCGAAGCTGGGAATGACCGGGCTCAGTGATTCCACGGAGAGCCAAGGAATGAGTGACGAGCTGGTTTGTTCGACGCAGCCATAAGGATAATGCAACAAGTAGTCGATCGACCCACCAGCTTCAACGAGCGGCGAGCGGGAAAACTCCAAGTCCACGCGACCGCTCCCATCGAGTAAAAGTGCATCGATTGAGTCGCGGAGGCTTTGTTTTTTTCCGGGAGTGTCGAGTTTCACCAACTTGGATTGACGCAGCAGTGGCATCGGATAGTTCACCTGAAATCGCGACTCGACCGCATCTGATAGACGATGGGTGATAGCTGGTGTTAGGTTTGCATTGCTGAGTGAGACGGGTGTGGCCTGCCACGTGAGTATGGCTTCACCGGTGTTGGCTGCTAGAGTTGGGAAAACTACGGTGGCGGACTTGCCTGCCTCAAGTGTGATTGTATAGGAGGTGGCTCCTTGTGGAATCGCACAAGGAGTTTCCGGGCCGCTTGGTGTCGTGCATGTGATTTCCCAAGTGCCGTTGAATTCCGATGCGTTCTGGATGAGCACTTGCGAATCAAAAGTGTCGCTCTGATTGGCGAAGCGTGGAGTTTTCGGTTCAAGCATCAGATCCTTTTTTACCACAATCGCAGCCTCTGCACTGCCAAAGCGTGCGGCTTCATGATGGGCGATCGCGATAAGGCGATAGCGTGTCAAGGTGTCAGGAACCTTGAAGCTGTGGGTAAACTTCCCGGCGGCATCGGTGAGAATCGCGGGTGCCCAAGTAGCGCAGGGATCGAAGTTTTTGCGTAAGAGATTGGCGAGTTTGCTGTAGTCCCCACCGCCGCCGATGAAGAAACCCTTGTTAGAAAAACTTTGCGTTTCGGGGTCTTCGGAGATGAACGTTTCAAAAGACATGCCCGTTTCCACATCAAGCATGCGTGGACTGTAAAAATAGTCCATCGGCTTCGGGGTTTCATAGCCCATGACCGCCAGTGTGCCTTCGTCCTCGGCGTAAACGGTGACTTCGGCGTTGGCAGCGGGTGAGCCATCGGCGAGTGCAACAGAACCTGTTAGAGTGACATCATCGCCCGGGCGATAGGATGCATGTGAGTCGGTCGTGAGATTGACGGCGAGAGTGTCGCGAAGGTTTTCCACCGTGAGTTCACAATAACCGAGGCGGAGTTGTGGTTCTTTGTGATCGCGGGCAGAATCTTTCGCGCCTTTAATAATGAGCACGGAAACATAAGCGTTAGGGGCGTCATCTGCAGTGAGGGGAATTTCGATGACTGGATTGTCCGCCTTGAGTGGGACAAAGAAAGAGCGGAGGATTTTTTCCCGCTCCACTGTGACAAGTGCGGTGCCTTCGATGGGTGATAGAACGAGGACTCGCGCGGTTTCACCGGGTTTATAGGATTTTTTTTCAGCGACCAATTTCACGCGCAGTCCGTCTTCGTAGAGCCATGGGAATTCATCAGTGCCATAGGCGTTGAAGTAGGTGACGGTGGAGAAGGCGTGTCCATCGGGGTCCGTGCCACGAATCGTTAGAAAATGTTTACCCGTGGCTTTCGGTGTTAGCGTTAGAACAGTGCCTTCCTTCGCCGAGGCTGCGGGATCAAGGGTGATTTCAGAGGTGGACACCGTTTCCTCAGTCACATCATTGCGAGTGGTGGTGGCGCCGGAGTCCATTCGCGTTTTCACGCTTGAGTTTATCTCGCGGGTCAAAGTGGCAGTGACTTTGACCGTCCCTTTGAACGGCTCTCCATCAGGATCGATGGCGACAAGTTTCATCTTCAACGCGTGCCCCGCGCGAACCAGACTGTCGTTGCGGGAAATACCGATGTAAACGGAAGCCGGGTGAACCGTGGTCGTAGCACTAGAGGTAAGGGTCTGATTGTTCGCATCCGTCACTTCCGATGAAAGGGTCACTTCACGCGCAGTCGGAAAGTCAGCTTGGGGAATGGCGATGGCCAGTGATGCCTTGCCATCTGCTGATAGAGTCGTTTCGCCCTGGCTTTGGGATGATGCTACGCCGCCGCTATCCTCGTCATCTGACCGATAGCCGAAATAGTGAAACCAGTAAGTCCAGTCGTCCGTCCGGTGGTTACCGAAAAGGAAATCGCGGAAGCGCTCGGGGTAGGGGTTTTGTGCGGTGATTCGGCTGAAGTGCCTCACCCGTCCGGCGGCGACGGGCTGGCCCTGATAGTAAGTTGCTGAGAGATCTGCGTTGATGGCGCTCGCTCCGATTGCTGGCTTTGCGACGGTTTGTTGGATTTCAAAAGCATTGCGCCGGAATTCCTCAACCCGCAGTGGCAACTCGAAACGAGCGCTTTCGTTGATGACTAACTTTTGCTCCCAATCATCGTCGAGCGCTTGCGCTTTCGCCAGTTCATCGGGATACTCGAGGCGGATGGTGTGAGTGCCAGTTTTTGATAGGGGAAGAATATAAGTTAGATCAAATGAGCCGCTATCAGAAATCGTGATCGGAGCGCTATGGATTTCTTTATCGGTAGGATCAAAGATGGCAATGCGGGCAGGGCTTTGTTTCGCGAATTCAACGGCATTTCCATTTTGATTCCGGACAATGCCCTTGAGGTGAACAGTCTCACCGGGACGATAAAGCGAGCGGTCTGTGAAGAGAAACGCTTTCCGCGCAGTGCTTGGCGATTTATTCCATGAATAGTGGATCGGGAAATGCCAGAGCCCTACCGTGGAAAGTGTGGAATCGAACGCCGTTAGATACCCGTCCGATCCAAGGGTGGCGTGGAGGTGATGACCTGCAGCTGTGCGCGGCACACTCGCAAGGCCGGATGCGTTGGTGGTGGAAACTCCAACAGCATTGGCATCCTCACCAAACAGCTCAATTTTGACTCCCGGAAGCGGTGCTCCAGTATCGCAGGAAAACGCGTAGATGAGCGCCTCCTTCCCGGCGAGTTTCCATGCGATGCCGATGTCTGTTAGCTGAATCATCGCTTGGGCGTTGCGGCGGCCTTGTTTCGCGTCCGCATGAGGGGTGCCGATGACATCGAGGAAAAGTGAGGCGGACCGCAGATCCTTCGGGAGAAGCTCGTCCCACAGCAGGGTGATTTCCTTTGAGGTGTCGATCGGATTCCCAAGTGCGATGTCTTTTTCGAGAATGGTTTCACCTGCGACAAGGGAATAGGGTAGGGGGGCTGTCGGTTCGATGGCTTTTCCGTCGTGGCCTGTGCCGGTATAGTTAGAGTAACCCTGATAGGCGCGGATCAGGTCGTTACCCACAAGCTTTTTGATGCGGATGTGGAGGCTGGCGAGATTCACCGTTTGAATACGATAGCTCCGCTTTCCGTTAGCGAGCTGTGCCTGGTTTTCAGATGGCAAAGCGAGGCTGGGTTCAAGGTGTTCGAAGGTGAGTTCTTTCGTCAGCGGCGCGGAAAGTAAGAGTCCGGCTTTTGATGTAAAAGGCGGTTTGATTGTGACGCTGTATTTATCTGCAAGAGTGAAGTTTCCTGATAGAGAAATCTGATTGTCTTCGACCGTCGCGCTGAGATTTTCAGGGCGGGGAGAGACGTCCACACACGCTGCGAGAAAATTGTCCGGCAGTTTTTCGGTGACCGGTTGATTGAACGTTAGATTAATTTTTCGTGGCTCATCTGCGGCGACGTAAGATTCGATCTTGGAAACCTCAAATGGAGTGACGTCGCCGATGTTGTTCGTTGTGTCCTCGGCGAGGCGTGTGTTTGAGGCTAGATTTGGAAGGCCTTTCAGAGTTGAGATCGACCAATTTTTTCCCACAGGCAGGGGAGAGGCTGGCGTGGCTATAATAATGTTAGGGATGAGTTTTTCCGAAGAGGTATCCGTGGCACTGGCGGGGGATGAGCGGGCGGTCCAGGATTTATAGTTGTTCGCCAAATATCCCGCGCGGGCTGCGGTGGCCTGTTCCAAATGAGCTGCCACGCGTTGTCCATTTTCCGCACTGAACGAAATAAAAGGCGCTGCGGTGAGGGGGTCGATATCGTCATTGAAAACGATGATCCACTCGGCAGTGGACGGCGAATAGTCCGAAGCCCAGCGGTTTTGTGCGCTCGCGGTGAGGATGCGCAAAGGCTCACCCGCGAGTGTGGCGATTTTTCCAGCAGGGATATCGGATTTATCGATGGCTGTGTGGCCCTTTGATAGAGAAAACGTGTAGTTTGTTCCAATAACCGGAGGGTGATCCGGGATGAATTGGGCGATGTTTTGCGCCTTCCATAATAGCTTTCCTAGGAACGGGGGGGTGATTTCTAACCAGGTGTTTTCAGTCGTTTTTCCTAATTCGGAAGTTGCAATGACGGGAGCATCGAGAACCAGATCGATCTTGGACTCGGGAGTGAGGGATGGAGTGGAAACGACCAAGCGGGGAGCTGCGGAAGCCGCCAAATGAAGCGCCAAGAACGCCGTGATGGCGAAGACAAATTTTTTCATAAATTGAGGGGATAAATCCAATCGCTGTGGTATACGAAATTTTCCTGATAGGAATTTAAATCGTTCGGAAAAACTGTGAATTTCCTCGGATCGTTCGGGCATTGCGCTTTTTTTAATCTCTGCGAACCTTTCCCCCTAATGCGCATTGAGCCATCTAAAATCCTTCGAGTTGCTGCCTGTCTGGCGGGCATTCTTTCGGGGGCTTGTGCGCCCCATGATACGTTGGTGAACAACCCGACGCGGGCGGATGCGAAAAGCGATTCGTTCGGGTATCGCAAATGGATTTCAAAGGACGTGGAGCAGGACGTCATTATCATCGGGATTCATGGTTTCTGTGGAGCTTCGATCGATTACGCAAATCTCGGCAACCATCTTCTCCAGTATCAGCCGAAAACCGGGCTCTACGCCTACGAGGTTCGCGGTCAGGGCAGCGACCCGATTCGCGAGCGACGCGGTGACATCGGCGACGCAGAAGATTGGTATCGCGATCTTTTCGCCTTCACCCTCCTCGTCCGCGAGCAACACCCGCATGCAAAAGTGGTTTGGTTTGGCGAGAGCATGGGCGCGCTGATTGCCGCCCACGCTTGGCGTGAAGCCCCGGCAAATGACCCGCCTTGCGATGCCCTCGCGCTCTCCTCGCCCATCGTGCGTTTTCGCGATGATATTCCCGCTTGGACGCCCGGCTTGGTGCAAATCGCCGCCACGACTCTGCCGCTTGCCCGAATTTCGCTAGAGGCCCTCGCGGGTGGCCAAGATGTGCAAATGACCCAAACCTCTCATCACACCGAGCAGGTCAAAAAGAATTCCTACAACGTGGATAAACACACGCTTCGTTTGATTGGAGCGCTCGGTAGCAACATCGCCACCATGAATGACTGCGCGGCCACATTTCGCATTCCGGTGCTTGTCCTCCACGGCGGGAAGGATTTTTTCAACAACGATTCCGATGTCCGTGGCTTCGTCGCCCGTATCCCCGCAGGCGTTTCCAAAACCTATCATAATTACCCGGAAGCCTATCATTTGCTCATGTATGACGCCAAGAAGGAGGCCATTTTCAAAGACATCGAACGCTGGACCGACAAGCTTCGCAGAGGCCCCTTGTGAAAATTAGCCCGAAATTATCAGGATTCGTCTTGACGGGTTGGTTTCCGCCGCCATTCTCCGCGTCCCGCAACTCCGAAATTTTTTATTATGGCCCGTATTTGTAGCATCCGAGGAACCCGCGTCCGCTCTGGCGGAAAAATTCACCGTTCTGGTTTGGCCAAGAAAAAAGGTGGTATCGGTCGTCACGTCACGAAAGTGGTGAAGCGCACGATTTCCCCTAATCTTCAAACCAAGCGCATTTGGGTTCCTGAACTTAACGTTTTCGTGAAACTCAAGCTGAGCTGCCGCGCACTGAAGACCATCAACAAGAATGGTGCTTTCGTGACGCTCAAGAAGGCTGGAATCGTCTGATTCGCTTTCTCAGTTTCTAATTTTTAAATCAGCCAAGTGGAAACACCTGGCTGTTTTTATTTAGCCCACCACACACGGAACTAAAACTCCGTCGCTCATCCCGTGGATTTTCTTCTTATCCGCTGGCACGATGGTCGCGAGGCAGCCGCCGAATTTTGTTTCTCCGGCGTCGTTGGTGAAAAAATAAGGGCAGAGCCGCACTCGGCCTTGTATCATTTCCACCGAGCCATCCTCGCGGAAAACCGGGTGCTCTACTCGCCGACCTTCGCGGAACTCTTGGAGAATCCACGGTTGTTCGGACGATTGCTCCAGCGCCGCGCCGAGTCTTTCCTTCCACTCCGCTGCCGGCATGTCATGCCCGATGAAGACGCCGCGCGAGCCCCAGGCCGTTTCGTGAAATCCACTCACTTTAAGAACGAGTTGGCGTTCCTTTTGGCTGAAAGCCGCCACTTCCTCCCAAGAATGGGCGTTCATCCGAGGCAAGGCCGCATGCGGTGGCAAGGGGGTAGGATCGAGCACCCAGCCAAATGGCACCAACTCACGCAGCCGCTTCAAATGGCTACCCCTCAGAGCCTGTGCCCAAACTTTCTTGAGCGCGGGCGACCACAGCAGGGCCAGCCAAAGCTTGTCCTCCAAATGCGGCTTGAAGGGCGGCGTGATGCGGATTTCTCCGGTGGCAGCACCTTCTGCCAGTTTCCGTGAGGATGAAATCGATTCCCAATCAAATAGCTCGAAAAACCGATAGAGCGACTTGCCATTCGGCTCGTATTCCTCTGCGGATGCCACTGCCCAAGCCTCACCCAGTTCGCCTGTTAGCCAATCCATCTCAGGACGATAGTCTGAGGATTCCTCGGAAACTAACACAGTGCCACCATCCGGCATCAGCGAGCGAAAGCCGTCGATCATTCCATCCGGCCCGCCTAACACCTCGAAGCCCGCTTTTGAATAAACCCGTGAAAGCCACGCGGTCACTCCGATTCCGCCGGGCACGCTGTCCAGCTCCGTCATGGCGAATCCCGTCTCCGTTAAAATCAAATCTGGGCGAATCACGCGGGGAAATTGTTCCGCTGTGGAGGCCTCGCGCTGCAGGTTTGCCAGCCATTCTGGCTTTCCCTCGTCGAGCAGTTCTGCTAGCCACTCGGGGAGTTTTCCGGCAGCACTGCGCCGATAGAGACCGTCGCAAGCCTGTTGAAATCTCGCTAATGGGTGCCCTAGCGTCATCATTTGCCGGGCCTCGGTCGCGCTCAGTTTCAGGGGTTCCGGCGACCAGCGCCACGCGCCTCCACCAAACAACCCACCTTCTGGCAGACCCTCGCGTAATTCAGAAAGACTCAAACCCATCCCGCCCTCAATTTCCATGGCATTCGCCCGCTTGCCAAGGCGGATTCTTCCGGCTTGTGCGGAATGCGGATTTTGCGCTCATTTGATCCAGTCACCCATGTCGAAGGCCTTGCGCTACCTTTGTCCATTTTGCGAAGCCGAAGTCGCAGTGGGTAAACCCTGCCCCGGTTGCTCTAAAAAAGCCAAGAATTCCAAACCCGCGAAAAAATCTTGGGAGCAGGACTCATCGTCAGAAGGACTCGATCTTCCGAGCGCTGACTTCGATTACGATGACTTCATCGCCCGCGAGTTCGGCGAAGCGTCGCATCACAAAACCGGATTGAAATGGTATTGGTGGCTCCTGGCGATCGCCGTGCTGAGTGCGTTCGTCTATCGCATTTTCGGATGAGGACAATTTTTTAGGCATGACAACTGCTCATGAGTTTGCCGTGGTGACGCGTCTTTTATTCATTACCAGAAAATGTTTTTGATCCAACGCATCCTAGCCGAGGCCTCATTGCTGCCGCCTGAACAACAAGTCGTGCTCGCTGCCGAGCGCCGCCAATTTTTGAAACGCCGATGGCGAGGGATCGCGGAAGACGGCACCGAGTTCGGGTTCGATCTCCAAAGCCGCCTGACCGATGGCGGTGTTATTTTTCAAAAGAGCGACCGCGATTACATCGTCCGGCAGTTGCCCGAAATCGTCTATCAAGTTTCATGCAAAACTCCCGCTCAAGCGGCGCTCGTGGGATGGAAAGTCGGCAATCTGCACCTTCCCGCACAGATTGTGGAAAACGCGATTCTCGTTCTACACGATCAAGCCATGACGCAGCTCCTCGAACGCGAAGTCTGGGATTACTCGGAACCGGAAGTCATTTTCACCCCCATGAAGGCTGTGGCTCACCCATGAGCCGGAGCGCGGAACGATCTATTAAGCGACCTATCCAATTCTGCAAACCGTGCCGACCGACCCACAACTCTGGCTGCTTCAGGCTACCGACACCGCATATCCCTCCGGTGCCTACGCGCATTCCTTTGGCCTCGAGGAGATGGTCGAATCCTGTTCCGTTAGAACAGCGCAGGATCTGGAGGATTTTCTTGAAAAACAAATTCTCCCTGCGCTCCTCACCTTTGAAATTCCTTTCTTCGCCCATGCCCACGCCGCTGCTGTTTCGGGCGACCATAAAGAATTGTTAGATCTTGATCAGGAACTTGATGCGTGGCGAATCCCTGCGGAACTTCGTGATGCATCTCGTCGCATTGGCTCACAGCGCCTCAATTTATTGGTTCAGTTAGATTCCTCACCGATGATTCTGAGGCATCAAGAGCTCACGCCACGCAGTCACCATTTGATAGTTTCTGCGCTGGAACTTTCCGGATTGCCGCTCGCTCAGGCGGCTCGTGCCGTCGCGTTTCAATCCATCGCCGGATTGACCGCCGCGTCCATGAAACTCATGCGGATCGGCCAGACATCCTGTCAGTTGATCGCACGCCGAACGCTCATCAACCTTGGCGAAAAAATCGACGATTCCCTTTCCCAACCGGTGGATGGTTGGTTCAATCCGCTTCTCGAAATCGCCTCACTCCGTCACGCCCGCGCCCATGCCCGACTCTTCATTTCCTAGTTCTAACAAGATTCTATGGCTGGAGCTCGAAGATTTCAAAGCTTTTGGAACAAGAAGAGGCGTGCTTAGGGTTTTCGTGGGCTACTGCGGTAACACGAAGTTTCCGCAGCCTATCCAACATTAAATAGATACCTAAACACATCATGACTCATACTCACTACGTCGGACTTGATGTCCACAAAGA
>JANYEC010000057.1 GCA_025363295.1 Akkermansiaceae bacterium | reverse complement strand
ATGTGAAAGGCCTAAAAGTAACAGAAGAAGAACTTGGAGAAATAACCATTAAGCGCAACAAATTCCATGGAGAGTGGAACTATGAAATTCATCCAAATCAATAAATGTAATCCGGTAGCTTATTGTTTAGCACCGCCTTAGGGCGGAATTAACCGCTCCTTGACAGTTATGATTTGTAGCGTTGTAGTTTCCATCTTTTGAATAATCTCTCATTGCTTGTCGAGCCAATGAATCCTGATCACTAGTTGAATCCCATTCATTATAATCGGTAAAGCCACTGCTACTTGCATAATTTATTGCGGAACCCAACGATGAGAATGACTGAGTTGTCAGATTATTTACACTGCTGGCTGAACTTGACCCCAATCCGGAGGATCCGCTTCCATAGGATTGGTAAGTATAACTGCTTCCACTACCAGAAATTATGGCGGAATGTCCAGCGCCTGCAACAGAATTCTGATTAGTAATCATATATACATTCAAACCGAATATATCGATGCAATGTGTAGAAATGTTGTTTACATATAATAAATTATTTGCCCCATCCGGAAATCCACTTGGATCTTCCGATGTCCATCGAGCCAATTCAGGGCTGTAGCTACGGTATTTGAATACATAGCCACCGGATGATGCGAGATAAGGCTTGCCGGTGTAGAATGCTGTTTCCTCGGCGGCGTTCCCTTGGCTGGTGGCTTCCGCCGCTTTCTCAGCACGCCATTCGGCGAGTTGTTTTTCTTTTTTGAACTCCGGGAGCGGAGCTTTGAATTCCGCGAAGGCGGTGCTGGTCAGAGATGCCACGAAGGCGAATGGCAGTTTAGTTTTCAATTTTGTTTTATGTGTTTGGATTCTCCATCGGAGATTGGGGAAGAGTTTACCGCAGAGCGGTTGGCTTTGGATCTTCTCCTGTCACTTCGATGTTCAACGTTTGGCGCTCAATGCCCGATCTTCATGGTGCCCGCCGCTCCTCTGGCGCGGATCGGATGCGCCAGAGTTGATTGAGCAGGCAGGCGGTTTGTTTGATCAGCGGGTCTTCTTCTGGATTTACGATTTTGGCAGATTCAAGCCGTTACAAATGTCGGTTATTTGGGACTGACTCCGGAGCCGGGTTAGCCGGCGGTTTGTTGGGTCAAGGAGTTGGTTTGTTGGGATATACGGTCTTGGATGTGAATCCGAGCGGACTGCACCTGTTTTTTTAACGGGATGAAACATCAATAAATCTCGATTGCTCACCGTTTTCGGAAACTATCCAGTGCACTGTGTATCCTGCGGTGGCGCAACGATAAGACGTCATACTTACCATTAACTTATTGTTATCCTCTGAGATTATTGCACCAATTCCTGATTCAACTTTCTGAGAATTTTTACCTTTTTCTGATAAATCATAATTAAATATTGTATTTAATAATTCTGGTTTTATTAGTATTTTTTTGTTTCGCCACAATATCTCAAACTTTTGTATTGTTTCGCTGGCATGTGAATTAAAGGAAGACGGCCCGTCATAACCATATCCTGTATTCCCATCGACACTAAAGCCATACTCACTTTCATTTTGTTCTACCTTGTGTTTTAGGGGATTAAAACAATAAGTATAAATATTTAATTTTATATTCTCGTGATTCCTTTTTGGGGATAAAACTGCAATGTTGAGAACGTAATTTTTTAAATATATTTTAGTTTCAACTTCTCCAAAAGAAGATAATGATAGAGCGGCAATCAAGAACGTGATTTTATTCCACATATAATTCTAGTCCTGTAAGGTTTGATGTGATGTAGTCATGCGCCTCGACGCAGTCAGCATAAGAAGTAATTCCGACGCAACCTTCAGTTCCGGGAACGTTGCCATCGGGATGAATTCTTAAATCTGTACGGCCGCCAGTTAGTGTGCCGTGAGTTACCTCAAGATTAAATTTGAACGTTGAGAAACCTTGTGCTCTGTCATTGTTGTTCCATACCGACATCGTTCCATTTTGCCACGTTCCATCAGACTTTTGTGTATCCCGTTGTGTGCTTGTCAGGGAATCTCCAGCAGTTACAGAATACCAGCCATTTGGAAGTCTTCCATTTCCATGGGGTCCTGATACTGCACCCCACGAATGCACTACATCTCCAAAATCAACCTGGCCACCTTGTTGATAACCACCACTGTCCAGCGACAATTATAAATCCCCTCAACGACAATTAAAATTACCCACTTGCGGCGGCGCGACGTGGGGCTCTTCAGACGTCTCCCCCCGCTCCCCTGGGGGACGGGAGGGGAGAAGTCCCCTTGGGGATTTAGGGGGAAACAAACGGGGTCGAGCTGCCTCAGCTCGGCGGGGTTTGGGGCGGCAGCCCCATGATTCGTGCCGGGCTATCCGGGTTCCGGCTGGGACGCTTTCTCCCCGGATTTCTCCCCGGATTTCTCCCCGGATTTCTCCCCGGATTTCTCCCCGGCCTTTTTCACCCGCTGGCTGGCGCCGTCGAACTCCAGGATGATCGAGTGATGCACCAGCCGGTCGATCGCCGCCATCGTGGTCATCGGGTCCTTGAAGATCTGGTCCCACTGGCTGAAGACCAGGTTTGAGCTGATCAGCAAACTCCGCCGTTCGTAGCGCTCGGCGAGCAGCGTGAATAGCACTTCCATTTCCTCGCGGCTTTGCTGCACGTAACCGATGTCGTCCAAAATGAGCACGTCGAAGCGATCAAGCTTCTTGAGTTCCTGCTCCAGCCGCAGGTCGCGCTTCGCGGCTAACAACTGCCCCACCAGCTTGAACGCGGGACGGAACAACACCCGCTTGGAATGCCGCAGGATCAGCTCCCGGCCCAGCGCCGCGAGGAAATGCGTCTTGCCCCGCCCCGGCAGCCCGAAGGCCAGCACGTTGACCGAGCGCTCCACGAAACTGCCCTCGATGAGCGCGGAGAGCTGCCGCCGCACCTTGGGCGGGAGCAACGCCTCGTCGAGCGAGCTGAGCGTTTTGCCTTCGGGCAGCCCCGACTCCGCGAGCAGTCGCGCCGTGCGCTTCTGGCCGCGTTCCACCGCCTCACTCTCGCACAGGTGGCGCAGCACCTGGCGGTGGCTCCAGCCGTCCTTTTCGGCGCGCCGCATCACCTCCTCGTATTGTCCGGCCATCGTCGTTAGGCAAAACGAACGCAGCAACATCACGGTCGGATCGGTCGGCGCGCTCACGCCTTCACCTCCTCTAGCAAGCACTCGTTTTCCTCCCCGCCATCCAGCAGCGCGTCGTAATCCGATAGATCCACCTCCAGGGGCGGCCGCTCCCGCCACTCCCGCTCCAGCTCCCGCCAGGCGTCCAACACATCCCTAACATCCTTGGCCGAGATCACCCCGCGCGGAGTCGCCAGCAATTGCTCCAGCGCGTTCTCCACCGCGCTCTGACCCTCGCCCTGCAGCCAGCTTGAGCACTTCGAGATAGCGCTTGTCCGCGTCACCCCCGGCGTGCGCCAGGCGGTCGTAAGCCGCCCGGTAAACCAGCGATGGAAACAACTCCTCGCGCCACCGGTAGCCCGCGAACGCGCCCGGCTTGCGCAGCAAGTGACCGATCAAATGCCGGAAGTCGATTCCCCGCCCCACGGTCCCCCCGCGACAACGGCAGCCGCGCCACCTCCCGCGCCCCGGCCAGCAAAACAATCCCGTTCTCACCGATTTGCGCCAGCAACTTCACCCCGATCAACCGGCACGGCACCGAGTAAACCATCTTGTTCACCCGGATCGTGCTGTCGTTCCTAACACTCACCATCAGCTCCCGGTAATCCGCCAGATCCGCGATCTGCGTCTCCGGCATCGCCGCCAGCTCCTCGCCCAGACGCTTCGCACGTTTCAAATTGGCTGACTCCAACACCTTGACCAGGAAACCGTCATACTCCTCCTCACTGGCGAAATCCGCACTCCCGCGCAGCAACAGATGCTGCCGGATGCGCCGCTTCAAATGCCCGTGGCTGCTCTCACAGGAACCGTTTTCCTGCGGCCTCCCCACGTTGATCGTGCGCGGCGTGATCCCGTAATGCGCGCAAATTGATAGATACTCCTCGTTGAACCCGCGCTCCCCGCAACCCCGCTTCAACTGATGGGTCGCCGTCGAGGAATGATCCGAAAGCAACTCCCGGGGCACCCGGCCCAGCCGCCCCAGCACCGCCTTCAAGCCTCCGCGCAGCGACAGCGTGGACTCGCTGTGCGCCCGCACCGCCCACTCCCAGTTAGAAAACGGCAGCACCGCGTGAAACAACTTATGCTTCAAAGCCCTGCCCCGGATCGTGATGCCAAGGCCACCCATGTCCGTCCAATCCATCGCCAGCACCTTGCCCGGCGCGTGATCCTGGGTGAAAAACACCTCCTTGTCCGGCCCATGCTCCAGCCGCCAATCCCGCACCCGCCGCTGGAACGTCCGCAGGTGTTTCTCCTCCACCTTGCCGGCCGGGACACCGCCCATCAAATGCTCGAAAAGCGCCTTTGCCTCCAGTTCCGGAGCATCGCCCAGCATCAAGAGCGCCTTCGGCCAGATCTCCGCCAAGGGATCCTCCCGCGTCCTCCAGGCGTGCGGCACCCGCCGCTGTTCCAGGACCTTGTCCTGACTCAAATACTTGCCCGCCGTCTTGCGGGACATCCCTGCTTTCATTGCACACATGCCGATGGTTTTTCCTTGGTTGCGCTCGATCACGAGCCTGGTGAGTTGGGTTCTGGTGACCACAACCCAGAGCAGCACCCGCCACCCCGACCGAGGTCAAACGGGATCCCGCCTCACCCCGAAAAACCTCCCATCTGATGGGTCATTTTAATTGTCGTCGGTGAGTAGCTTTAATTGTCGTCGCACAG